>JAURXC010000134.1 GCA_030654645.1 Deltaproteobacteria bacterium
TACTCAGCCATCATCTGATATGTTACGCGACCGAATAAAAGGGTGTCCGCTGAGTTGAGCAAATCGACGGCTGTCCGGAAAAACTCGTCATCCACGATATGCCAATCCAGCTCTCTGTTAGGCCCCTCAAAGTAACCATCCAGCGTGATCACCATTTGAAAAATTATTTTTCTCATTTGCGACTTCCTTAAAAAGTCATTTCGCAGCAAAGAGCTTTTTGCTGCGAACGGCTATTTCTTCCGCTGAAACGTCTTCAATATGGGTGGCAATTGACCATTTATGTCCAAACGGATCGGATATCGTACCCATGCGATCCCCCCAAAACTGGTCTGCAACGGGCATGGTCAGCGTTGCCCCGGCGGCAACCGCCCGGTCTACTACTCTGTCCACGTCTTCGAGATAGAGCATGATCGATACCGCCGTTCCACCAATTGTCTGCGGGCTGAGAGCATTCCAATCGGGACATTCGTCGCACAGCATGATCGGTGAATCACCAATCTTTAATTCCGCATGCATCACCTTGCCATCCGGAGAATTCAGCCTCATGCTCTCTATGGCTCCAAATGCTTCTTTATAGAACTCTATGGCTTTGTCGGTGTTTGTAACAATCAGATAGGGGGTCACCGTATGGTACCCATCCGGGATTGATTTGATTTTGGCAGACATGAGCATATCCTCCCCATGATTTTTCTGGTCTGGCTCTAAAGAAAGAATAGCCACTTCGCAATGGCCTGTAAGACTATTTTAGTCTTTTTGAGTAAAAATACAATATGTTGGAACTGATGAAGAGCATTTGTAGAAGGTGGCCGGAATTCTGAGTCCCAAGGGTAATGTAAGCGAGAACCGGGAAGTGAATTTACATGCTATCAGCTAAAACAATAATGCCGAGTCAGTCCCCGCGATCCGCCCTATTTGCCCTTCGAATTCTTCACATACAGCGACTTGCCCCCGGTAGTGCTGGTCACACGCTCTTCCAATACAAAATTATTTGGATAGGCCTTGATCAGTTCACTGAGCTTCTTAAAATTATACAGGCGGGGATCAAATTCGGGGCGAAGCTTGCTGATATTGGTGCCGACCGGGCCGAGATTCGTCCAGCCACTTTCATCGGAAATGTCATCTATCACCTTTGCGATCATATCCAGCGGCACCATGGTTTTCATGGGAGCAGGAACAGCCGGCGGTTTTTCTTCGGTTGTGACAGTGGTTGCGGAAAGGCTGGCACGACTCTTTGCCGCAGGTTTTTTCGGACTTATGGCGGGCTCGCTGACCGGAAGAGCCGGGGTGCGAAGAATCTCCGTGTAAATAAACTTGTCACAGGCGGAGACGAAGGGCGATGGAGTTTTTCTTTCGCCAAAGCCATACACCGTCAATCCCTCCTCCCTCAGGCGTGATGCCAAACGGGTGAAGTCACTGTCACTAGATACCAGGCAGAAGCCATCGAAGCGCCGGGTATAGAGCAGGTCCATGGCATCGATAATCAGCGAGCTGTCGGTGGCGTTCTTCCCCTTGGTATAGGCAAATTGCTGAACCGGACTGATGGAGTATTCGAGCAGCACCTTTTTCCAGCTACCCAGCTGCGGGGCGGTCCAATCGCCGTAGATGCGCTTTACACTGGCAACGCCGAATTTTGCTATTTCCTCGAACAGCCCTTCAACAATAGAAGCCTGGGCGTTGTCGGCATCAATCAGAACAGCAAGGCGCTTTTGAGCCTCTTCCGGCTCCAATCGTTGGGAATAGCGCGGGTTGGAAGACTTGTTGTCCATGGTTCATCCTTTGAAAATGAATTGATTTGAAAAATCTGCAGGGAACAGGTTGTTTTCAGGCTAATACAGACCTCACCCCGGCGTCAACCTTCCAGATTTTTCAGGAAATCCGCCATTACGGTCACATCCCGCAGCTCCAGGAATTCGCGGTAGCCGTCAATGCCGTCGGGGTCAAGCCCGCGATAGAAGCGGGGCCTGGCGGTTTTCAACCCTGACAGGACTTTGCCGGTGGCATAATCCGCTGAACTCAGTTTGTCTGCACTGTACTTCAGATCGAGTATCAGGCTGAACCCCAGCTGGAACAGCCTTTTCAGGTATTCGCCGGCAATAATTTCTGCTCCCTTGGATTCGTCCCCTTGGCTCAGGTACTCCAGGGCAATGTTCAAATAACCGTACACCCGCTCCACTACCGAGCGCATCTGTTCCATGTCGGCCAGGTGAGCTTCGTCGGCCACCAGTGCGGTATTGATCAGATAATTAAGCTCCATGCGGAACAGTTCCGAGTCCGCCCGGAGAATAACCCTTTCCAGGAATGTCTTGCCGGTCAACAGTATCCCCGGGAGAGTGGTTGCTTCAACCGATTGCAAGAGCATTTTGTTGTGGCCGGGTGTAAAAGTGGCCGGGTTGATACGGGAGTAGATCTCAAGCGCCTCGTCATGGGGAGGAAAGCCTAAATCCGCAAGGCGTCCCGATTTTATGTGATAGCACTCCTCCTCCGATTCAATGTCGATTTCGCCGCTCACGCTTTCCATGAGCGCCGCATACAGGGGATTGTCCAGGCGGCAGACCAGTTCCAGAAAGGTGCCGATTATCGTGGCGTGTTTGGGGTTCCTGAATTTAATCAGGAACACATCGTCAAAAGTGTGATCCCAATCGGTCTGGCGTTCTTCATCGGTATTGATATCGCCGATGCCCCCAGCGACAATAAGTTCCCTTCCCAGGAAAAGGGAGAGGAGATTGAAATCCAGATGCGGAAGAACTTCCAGGAAATGCTCCTCACTCCCCAGCATAATATATCCCAGATATTCGACCGCCTTATCTTCCGAAAACGACCAGCGACTCCAGAGTTCCATATCCAGGATGAAAACGCACTGTTCCGGACTTGCCAGCCCCAGCAGTTCCATCGCTTCAGGCCCGCCGTTTTCCTTGAACAGCCAATACAACTCGTGCGGTTGCATGGCCCGGGCCAGCTTCTTGCCGGCCGGATCTCCCAGGATCAGAGCCATCTTTTCCCCTGGCAGCATCCCGTCAAGGTAGTTGCGCTTGTCCGCAAAAGGAAGTGTGCGGAACTCATCTTCACTAACCCGTACGCTTGCTGCCACGTTTTTGCCCGCATCTTTTCCGGTTACGCTGTTTTTCGACATATATGCTCCTTGTTGTGGATAGGTTTCGGGATTTGCCCTGGAATCGGCGTCCGGCTACCCACCCATTGACGTAATACCGGTACGTTATAGTTTATCAGTGGGTCCATCGCGACGCTGTAACGGGTCATTATTACAACCCGGTTCACATCAATAGATGAACCCGAACAGCCAGAGAGGTATTCGCCTGCCGTGGCCCGTCTCGATGTTGTCCAGCGCCAACCAGGCATTCTCTGCTTCCTTGATCTGGCCCGCATCCTTGTTCTTTCCCCCCACCTCAAAGACATTAGAGTCATCCACCATGAAATCACCCTTTGATGGGACTGACACGGTATGTGCGCTGCGAAGCATACTCATGAAAAACGTTTCCCGCATCGCGCCAATATCCGGATCACGAGTGCGGGAGAGTGCGTGATAGAGGTTTGGGTTATTCAAGTAAATCTTCTCCGGTTTTTCCATTTCGCGCAGCCCTTTGCCGCTCTTGGGCACCGAAAGAATAACACCGGCGTCTTCAAGAAATTTCAGGTAACTCTTGAGAGTGCGCTCATCGCCGATCCCCAGCAGGTTTTTAAGATGTTTCATGTCCGGGGTAAAAGGTACTAACGACGCAATTATTGAGAGTAGTTTTTCAATCTTGCGGATACTGGACCCGTTGAGCGATTGGTGGATGGCAGGCAGGTCGGATTCCAGAGTGGTGTGGATATTCTGCTCAAGGGTCATGAAGAAATGGCTAATATCCTCATATTCCTTGAAATATGGGTAATAGCCATGTTCCAAGTAATCCCTGAAAAGTGCAAGTACCTTCAGGCCATTTTTCTCAAGTTCTGCCACGATTGAATTGGCTGATTCCTGATGGTTTGCCAGTAGCTTTTCCAGTGGCAGCGCGTCAAAGTAAATACCGTTATTCATACCGATGAATTCACGAAAGGACATCCCGTACATCTGAAAGACAATGGCCCGTCTGCTCAAGTCATGGCTTCCCTTCGCTATTTCCAGGGCAGAACTTCCAGAAGCTATGATCTTCAAGTCCGGGAAGGTGTCACAGATGCTTTTCAGTTCCATGGACCATTCCGGATACTTGTGGATTTCATCGAAACAGATCAGTTCGCCACCCATCTTGCAGAACTCATCGGCAATTTCGTACAGAGACGAACGGGCCACCAGAAAATGGTCTGCCTGAATATAGAGAGCTTTCCGACCTGAACGGTCATCGTTATACCGCTCCAGCAGGTGCTGGATCATGACTGTAGTTTTGCCGATGCCCCGTTGACCGATGATGATTGAGAATCGGTTAGGCAGTGGGTGGTCGCGCAGAAAATACCGCTTGAAATCGCGGTTGCGGATTCTGAGGAAAGTCTGGCTCAGGGGAATAAGATCATCGAGCATCGCAGAACTCCAAATAGTATTAAAAAACTATTTTATGCGCCATTTTATAGTAATGCAATACTATTATAGCCGGCAATGAGCAAGTTGGTCATATTGGTTTTATAATTGTGGATCGGCTTGGAGCATTGACCCGGTATCGGCGTCCGGCCTGACCAACCCAAAATGACACAACCGCGGCGGAGAACAACATGCCTCTGGCGACCGGTAATGCCAAACACTTCAAGGTGGTCAAGGAGTTGGAGTTGAAAGTATTCAAGCCGTGAGAGTAAAGCGGAATTAAATAGATGTGCGGTTCAATTATATATTTGTGTCGTTAATATCCATCCGGCCCTTTGATATCAATGTGAACATTTCAGCACTTCGCATTTTACAGTGCATAAAGATATCCATGCTGTGAATTGGAGGTGGGAGCGGTTTCCCGCTTTTCTTCCAGGCGGCTGTGATGTGCTTTTCTTATCGGATCGACACCTATGGTGACCCACCCTGAGGAACGAAAGAACTTTGTAATCTTACCTGAAATGATAAATTCTTCGATTTGCGTTTTTTTGAGCACACCAACAGTGTTGTTTTTGAAAAGTACGCTGATAAGCATGACACCTCCTCCTTAGAAATACCCCGATTCCAAAAAAAGATAAGAATTCTTGCAGGGATAATAAGGAAGCCGGACTGGGTTGCAAAAACAGTCTGGCTTCCCTGGTTTAACCTGCTCTCAAATCGAACGCCTGGAAACAGGATGCGTGCTGTAACATACTACGGGGCGGTAATCGTATTTGCAATCAAGGTTACCGCGGTTTGTGCCAGCGCCCTGCCGCTCAGGGTTGCGCCGGTATTCATCGAAATCAGAGTTTGACTCAATATGATGCCCTTGACGTCAGCCGTTGTTCCAAGGGTCGCTTTGCCGGATACCTGCCAGAATATGTTCTTGGCCTGTGCTCCGCCTTTCAGGGTGACTATGGCGCCGTTGTTCACAACCATATCGCCGGCCATCTGCAGGATCCAGATATCGTTTGGTCCACCAGCAAGAGTAACTCCATTTGTGATTGAAACTCCTGTGGACCATTTGTAGAGGCCGGGAAGAAGTGTCATCCCGCTGATATCTCCGCCGCCCAGTTCAGTGAAATTGGGTGATACTCTTCCGGCGGCGTCAGTGAATGCGGTTTCCATATCGCCAATAGCGGTGGTCATTTTAGTAGGAGTAGGCGGAGCATAGTCGGCTGCGTATATCTTCCCGGTCACTAAAGACGAAGTAGAAAATGTATTCGTGGAATCCGCAATCAGTCCAAATCCGGTCATGGAAGTTGCGGCGATAGGACTAACGCCCATACTGCCGACAATGGCGGTGGTTCCGGTGGTCGTGATTCCTGTTTTGGTCAGGAGCACAAAATTGCCGGCGGTGCCAAGATTTACAGCCTTGGGACCTGCGGCGCTTGTATCAGCGGTTGGAGTACGGTCATTGTCGTCGCTGTCGTCATGCGAACCGGCGAAGGCAGGCAGGCTGCACATGAAAACACTCATAACCAGCATCGATAAAAGATAAGCTTTCCGTCCGATAAATCTTTTCATAAATTCTCCCTTTGGATTAATGTTAACGGTATTTGTGTATTACTAACCTGCTGATGCGTATCACTTTCCATTTTTCACCTCCCTCTAATAAACGTTGATAGCCTCCGTCCTGTTGCATCCCCTTCACAAAATCTCAAGAACCTGCATTTGAGTGAGACAGATAACGTGTTTAGTAAGAGCAAGCAGCCTGCCAATCAGCATCAAGAATGTGGTGGCTGGATTAAGCCATTGATAACAGCGTATTAGGTCGGAATGGAAAAATGCGAGGTATATGAAATGACTGGTTTGCTCTCAGCTTTCTGCGGAAACCTCAAATAATTGAAGAAAATTGTGTGGGTGAGGAATTCCGGGGCCATCATACTGCGTCGGCAATAGAAAAGAGCTCCTGCCACGCACCCTGGCAATTTCCAGCATCTTTTCCTCCAGCGGCGCCAACATATCCAGCAACTGTTCGCGTTCGATCTTGCCGAGCATGACGTCATTCTGCTTTTTCAGGCTGATCAAGAAGAAACGCACCCCCGTCTGCCGTGACAGGCGTATAATGAATGAGTAAAAAGAGAAGTCCTGCTGACACATGTTACACAGTTTATACGGGCCCGGCAGAAGCGGGCCGAAAGGAGACCTCATGTACGCGATTATTGGAGCTTCAGGACATATAGGGAGCAGGGTAGCGGACAAACTGCTCAATAAAGGTGAAAAGGTGCGGGTCATCGGCAGGGATGTCACGAGATTGCAGCAGTACGTGAACCGGGGTGCCGAGGCGGCGGTGGGGGACCTGCGGGACACGTCGTTCCTGACAGGTGCTTTTAAGGGGGCGAAGGCTGTCTTCGCCATGATACCCCCCAATTATGGTGCGCCCAATTTTCGCGCCTATCAGGATGTGACGGGCATCAGCATCGCCACGGCCATCGGCGCTGCCGGCGTCACCCGCGTAGTGAACCTGAGCAGTCAGGGAGCGGACCTGCTCCGGGGCACCGGACCGATCGTCGGACTGCACGATCAGGAAGAACGGCTCAACGCCCTGCACGGGGTGCATGTCCTCCATCTACGCCCCACCTACTTTATGGAGAACCTGCTGGCGAACGTGCCGCTCATCCATGAGCACGGCTTTGCCGGTTCGTCGGTGCGTGGCGACCTGAAATTCGCCATGATCGCCACGGCCGATATCGCCGAACGTGCGGCAGGACACCTGCTGGCGCTGGATTTTACCGGCACGTCCATTCGGGACCTGCTCGGCCAGCGTGATCTCTCCATGAAAGAGGCGTTCACCATCATTGGCCGGCGGATCGGCATCTCCGACCTCGCCTATCGGCAAATTCCCTACGATGAGTTCGGCGAGGCGCTGGTTGACATGGGGATGAGCCGGAATATGAGCCGGCTGTTCATCGAGATGAGCGATGCCCTGAACCGGGGTCTGTTCGCTGTTAACCGGCCGCGGAACGCCGACACCACCACGCAGACTTCCATCGAAATGTTCGCAGATCTGTTCGCCGAAGTCTACCGGGGGGCGGCACCGCGCCTCGCTGCCTGAAGGTGCGTCAGGAACGCCAGACAGATAAGAAAGGCGGCCATTACTGGCCGCCTTTCTCTCGTCTTTGGCTATCTGAACGCGTAACAAACCGCAGATGGCAAGGACTTTTCGAATAAAACCGGCTTCGTCTCTGCGCCCCTTTTCGCAACGAAGTCGGTTTTATTCTCTCCCATTGCTTTTCCCCATAACTGGGATCGAAGCATCCCGATCATTTTGGCTGTTGTCAGCCTCGTCGATGTATCAGCAGTTCGCCACTTGGGCTGTTGTAACTCTAGATCTTCTTTATTTCCATCGGTGCCTGCCAACAGCAATAACCCATAGGCCGCTACTACAAACGCTGGCACTGCTGCGACGGCTTCTTTGGTGCGCACCTGAGCCTCTCCGACACCTATAACTGTCTTTTCATCCCGGAAGTTTAGTTCCACTTCCCATCTCCACAGATACGACTGCAACAGTTGGTCAAGCGGTAGTTCCGGATCAGTACAGAGCAGGTATACCGGATTGCGATAGAGTAATCGTGCTCCCTTTTTGGGTCGATAAGCCAAAGGACGAATAACGACCAGACGTGTATCTCTATCACCGCTACCAAGCCAGCGAACTGCTGTAAGAGTCTTGACTTCAAACGAATGCGTCTTACCAGCGGCAAACGCAGCAACCGTGTCCCATGGGATTGATTTGTCCTGACGTATCTGTTCAGGAGTAGGTAAAGGTTTCCCATACAAACGACGGCGACCACGTCGCGGGATGGTCTCTTCTTCCGGTGCGAGAAACAGCTTTGCATCCTTGCGAATGCGCCCGATTGCTACTGTATTCCGTGGCAGGTTTCGGAACACGGTACGGTTGGTAAAGCCACCGTCTATTGACACGATCAACCGACGGCCAGCATCGTCCAGATCAAGTTGTCTCCTGATTTCCGTGATCCGTGTTGCACCGATACTGCTTACTTTCATTGCCTGCTGCTGTAACCGGTACTCTTTCCGCGTTTCCTCAGAGGCCCGTTTGCCAGGCTTTGCAGGTGAAGGAGCATGAGTTAGATCAATCGGTATCCCTCTGGCACGACCAACCATGGCAGGATCAGGCAATGCTGCTGAAATTTGGAGAAAGCGCTGGCCCCAGACAAAATTTGTGCAGAACGAAGGGCCCAAAGGATCCCGTTTCCAACCGGTACCGTGCACCTTACGGCCACGTTTACGAATTAAGGTGTCATCCATCATAACCACCAGCGGTTCATCAGTACCAAGACGCTCAACCACTTCCTGGCGTATCGGTGAAAACAGAGCATCCGTATCAAACCTCTGCCGTTCGAATATCCGGTAAGCTGCCGACCAGTCATTAAACTGCTGCGCGCTGGTGCAGAGCATGCCGCTTACAGTCCTACGTCCCAGCCCAACCAAAGAACTCATTGCCAGAGTACGCGCACGCTCGAATGTGCGCTGCTGGGCAAAGGCAGGCTTGGTCTTGTCGAATAGTCGGTTGAAGGAAGCAATCATTCCAGCCGTTTTTTTTTCATCGCTGACGGCGGCACCTTCTGTCGCCGCAAAACTAGACTCTCCTTATCTTCGACAATCCATTCAACAGTCTCGCCCCTCTCAAACTCCATCGCCTGTGCCACAGCAGCCGGAAAATTAATATACCACTGCTCGCTCTGCTTGCGCTTGATCAGCTGGACTTTGGTTGGAAATCCCATGATTGTGCCTCCTAAAATCTAGTTATATGACTAGATAATAATAGACAAAAAAACGAGAGTTGCAAGCTCTCGTTTCTCAAATATCTAGTGAAAGGCCAAAGTCCAGAAGGCCGCACCCGAATCGGATGCGGCCTTTGATTATAATATCTGGTGGGATCTGGCTATAAAATCAGTTTGGATATCGTATAGGCCACCACCGTCGAAACGCCGACTCCAATCAG
>JAURXC010000140.1 GCA_030654645.1 Deltaproteobacteria bacterium
GTTGTTAAACACCGCATTGTAGACGATGCCGTGCTCGCCGTGACGTTCCAGAAACACGCTGAAGGCCCTGAAGCGAACATCGGCAGAGGTGTGGTGCAGAAGAGAAAGCAGTTCTTCTCCGGTAAATTCCCTTTCCTCACCATCCAGCTCCATTTTATATGAAAAAGATGCTGAAAGTTCGTCAAACAGCTTGGTGAATGCACGGACACCGGTCAGATCCTTGCGTGTCAGCAGGCGCTCTTCATTCTCCTTCAGAGTATGGGGGCGGAATTTGCGGATACCTTCCATGAAATGGATGTAGCCGGCCGCTTCCGGCATGGAACTGAAGGATTCAAAACGCCTGTCTTCCAGATCCATCAACTCCAGATCAAAAAATAACAGTTCCTGCGAAAGCCTACTCCCAAGTTCTGAACAGCGCTGCGATAGAGATCTAAAATTCTCGTTTCCTGAGTCTGAAGCAAACAACAGATGGGCATAACAGAACGGTTTTGACATACGTGTCTGCAAGGCTTCGTACTCTTGTATTGCTGCCAGGAGTCCAACATCGTCCAGCATTGCAACTTTTTCGAAATAGCGGGAACGAAAGTCAGCTGCCAATTGTTCAAAAGATTCCATATCCGACTTCAATTCCGGTGAATCAGGGGCAGGGTAGAGCAGGGCGGTATTCCAGGTCAGGTCTAGCGATGTCATGGGTTGTTTCCTCGATATTTAAAGTTAATGAATGTCGTGAATTATACAGGGGAGATTACTACGTATGGGCAGGTGCGTCAAGGTGGGTGGTATTACTTGCCGGTCGAAATAAAAATGTCTCCGTACCATGCGGTAGCTTCACCGCCGGTGTCATCGGTATCGGTCATGATGACCACCGCACCGATCTCGTTTGGTGATTCTCCGAATAAACGTTTGTAATCAGCCAGAATGTCGCGAGTTTCGCTGATCCATTGACCGGTTTTTAAAGATCCGGATTCGACAGCCACCATCATCGCGTTTCCGGTATAGGCGTTGGGAATAAATTGACCTGCGGGTAATCGGTTGGCCCAGATGTAGTTTATGGCCCGGGTTTGCCAGAAAAACCGTCCGGGGAAAACCACATAGACACGTGCGGCATAGTCATCACCGTCTCTTCTCTTTTCGTCGCCTTTTGGAAGCGTTCCCGAGATCTTCCAGGACCAGTGCAGATAACGGTAGCGTTCAGGATTCAAATTTACTTTCTTTATCAAACCTGAAGCGGTCCCTTTGCTCTGTGCCTTGATTGCAATCAGTCCGGTATCGCTATCCCTGACCGGCGTGTAGTTGGTCTTTCCTTTAAAACTCTTGGTTTCCCAACCGGAAAGACCATCGTGGGTGAAATTGCTGACGGCAAATACCTCGGCATCAGCAGTTCCATAAAACAGTGCCACGTAAAGAAGTATGAGTATAGCTG
>JAURXC010000167.1 GCA_030654645.1 Deltaproteobacteria bacterium
AACGGTCATGCACCGTCTGCAGCAGGAAGGGTGGCTGGATGACCGGCGCTATGCCGGACGTTTCGCGGAATCGGCGCTTGCGACAGGCCGCTTTTACGGCCCGCGCCTGCGTCTGGAAATGCGCCGCCGGGGATTTGAAGCGGGCATTATCAGCGAGGTTCTGGATAACCTGCTGGAAGATCACGACCAGGCCGCCGATATCATGATGGTCGTTAATCGTCGTTATCCGGGCCTGGATTTTACCGCTGCATCGGACCGGGATAAAAGAAGAGTGGTCGGTTATCTGCAGCGACGCGGTTTCGGGCTTTCGGAAATTTTCAGGTCTCTCAGGACAGCGCGTTAGATTTTCATGGCGTATCATTTATTTGCCTCAGGGGAGGGGAAGATGAAACAGTTGCTGCGGGTGTCGTTGTTTTACATGAGTCTGTTGCTCTTCTGTTCTCAAGTTGCCATTGCGTCCGGCAGCGCTCCGATTACCGTCGAGGTGGAAGGTTACGGCAGCATCGTCGGCGGCCGCAAGGATACGGCACGGGAAAGCGCGCTGAGGAATGCTTTCCGCCAGGCGATTGAGCAGGTGGTCGGTGTCATGGTGCAGTCGAAGACGGTGGTACAGAATTCGGAACTGCTCAATGACAAGGTGCTTTCAAAGAGCGCCGGTTTCATAAAGACCTACAGTGTCCTGTCGGAAGTGTTCGAGGCAGACGCCTGCCGTCTCAAGGTCCGCACGACCGTTTCCGCGGTGCGGCTGGAGAAGAGCCTGGATGACGCCGGACTGCTCTCGAAAAAACTGGACAAGCCCCGCATCGCGATCATCATGACTGAGCAGAACATCGGAAACGATACCCCTTCCAATACCCTGGGCAACGGCACCGTCAATGCGGGGATTTCCGAGAGTGTCATCAATGATTATTTCGCTAAGAAGGGCTATAACCTGGTTGACCGGGACACTCTGGTCGCCTTGGCCCGCCGGAGCGGTTTCTCGCCCGCTTCTGTCAACGAATCGGACAGCGAAACCGCGCTGCAGATAGCCTCCAGCGGAGGCGCCGAGGTGGTGGTTGTCGGCCAGGCCGTTGCCAAGGCCGGTTCCGGCGTCCTGAGCGGCACCAATATGCGAGCCTCCCAGGCGACCGTTTCCGCCAAGGTGGTCGATGCGGACACAGCCCAGTTGATAGCATCCTGTTCCGCCTCCAGCAATGCCGTTCATGTCAATCCGACCGCCGGCGGCGCCGATGCCTTGAGAAAGGCTTCCAGGGAACTGGCTGAAAACATGAACAAACAGCTGGTTGCCAAGTGGGGTAAAAAGGTTTCCGGAACCCGCACCGCGCGCCTGACAATCGATGGGGTCGTTTTTTCCGACATAGCTGGTTTGCGGGAGATGCTGCAGAACCGGGTGAATTGCATTGAAGAAACCTTCGAGCGGGGTTACCGGGACGGCACACTCAGTTTAGATGTCGAGATTACCGGCAAGGCGCGGGAAATGGCCGATGAAATAGCTGCAGCCAACATGAACGGATACCGGTTCAACGTGCTTTCTTTTTCCGGCAACACCGTCAGGGTCAAGATGGATAAAGTACATTAAGAGGGGGACGAGATGCGTAGACAGATATATTCGATTCTTGGCGCTGCTGTGATATTTGCAGGGGGGTGTGCCACGCCCGGAAAGGACAGTTTCGATCTTGCCCGTGAACTGGAACGCCAGAACCGCTTTGAGGATGCCCTACCGATGTATGAGGATGCCTACAGCAAGGAGTCCGGAAATCCCGAATACCGCGCGGCGTTGAATGGTATCCGAACCCGCCTGGCCCAGCAGTCGATTGTCAGCGCCCGGGAACAGTTGTCGGTAACTCCCCAGAAGTATGAGAACCTGCGCACTGCCCAGGGTTTTGTGGACAAGGCCCAGAAAATAGATTCCGCCAACGCCGACGCCAACGCCCTGGCTGAGTCGCTCAAGGTGCAGATGGGTGCCATGGCGAAAAAAGCCGAGGAGACTTACAGCAGCGCTATGAAAGCGGTCGAGGCCAAAGATTGGTTGACCGCCCTCAACTCGTTCAAGGAAATCCGGGCCTATTATCCCAACTATCTGGATTTGGGCATGAAAATTACCACCACTGAAAACAGTGCCGTTTCCTACTATTTGAAAGAGGCGGAACGTTCGAAATCCGTTGACGATGTGGACGGTCTGATCAGTAACATCGAGGCGGCGCTGGCGGTGCAGCCGTCCAACAGCCAATTGACCGCGGTGCTGAACGATGCCAAGTCAAAAAATATCGCTTCCGTCAACCTGGAGAAGGCGGAAAAATTTGCCGCCGAAAACAAGTGGGATCGTGTGCAGTTTTTCCTGAAACGGGCGCAACAGCTCGGCCCGAATGCCGGCGAGTCCGGAAGGATTAAAAAGCTGTATTCGGAAGGTGGCGCCAAGCTGATGGAGAGGGCCGCCAAGGACCTGAAGGGCAAGACGCTCTACAGCGCCTATGTGGATACGATGCGCGCCTATGAGTTCACTCCGTCGGCTTTCAAGACGCCTGAAGCGGACGAACTGCGCAGCCAGATTATTTCCCAGCTGCTGGCAAAGGGGGAGGAGCTGGATACGGCGGGATATAGCGGTTATGCCCTGTACCTTACCGAATGCGCCTACCAGCTGTCCGGTTCCCAGAAGGAAATCTACAAATCAATTCAGCAGCTAAAAGACAAGGTGCGCCAGAGGGTGATCAAGAAAATCGCGATCATGGACTTCAACCCGCCCACCAACAGCCTGGATGCCGGACGTTTGGTAACCGACAGCCTGCTGTCGCACATGACCAAGAATGCCAGTGGCGACGTCAAGATCCTGGCTCGCGACGTGCTGGGTGCTTTGATCAAGGAAATCGAGCTCGGTCAGGCCGGCATGTACGACATTGAAACGGCCAAGAAATCCGGCAAGCTGAAGGGTACGGATTATTTCATTTTCGGGAGTCTGTTGCAGTACACCGTCGAGAACAACAAGGAAGAAGGACAGAAGATGGTGATTGCAACAGTTGGCAAGGAGCGGGAGCCGAATCCGCAATACATGACCTGGCTATCCGCCAATCCCAGGGCGTCCGATGAAGAACGGAAAAATGCTCCGCCGCCATTTATCGAAAAAGACAAGACCGAAACCATTCGCTACAAGGTGGCAACACACCGCAAAACCGCCAACGTGACTATCTCGTTCCGGGTTGTGGATGTGGAATCGGGCGAGGTCGTGATCACCAAGACGCTGAAGAGCAAGAAAGAGGCCGTGGGCAACTATTCTGAAGGTGTTGACATCGCCGGTATCGCCTATCAGAAGATCGAGCTGCCGCCGGATTCGGAACTGCTTGAAAAGGCGGTTGACGAGGCGATTACCGACCTGGGGCACCATGTGCTGTCCCGTTTCCAGAACCTTCAGGAAAGCTATCTGAATACGGCCGAGACTCTCAAGAAAAAAGGGGAGATCGAGCCGGTGGCCGAGAAGTACATGGCTGCCGTGGTAACGGAAGAGGTGAAAAACATCAAGTCGCCGGTAACCGAAAACGCCCGGCGCGAGCTTGACCGGTGGCTGAAGCAGTCGGAGAATTATCCGATATAGGGTCGCCAGACCGTTTTAACCTATAAAAAGCAGACCGTTTTTAGGTTTAATGATTGTTTGATTTGCAATATCGGGAGGGGAATAAATGGCTGTAAGGATATTGTATGCTGCAATGTTGCTGCTGCTGGGCATTGCCGGCACCGCATCGGCACAGGTGGCGAGCTTCAAGCCCCGACTCGGCTGCATACCTTTTATGGCTACCAGCCTTCAGGCGATGGCTTTTACTGAAAACATCTCCTCCTCCCTGCTCGACAGCATCGACAAGACCGGCCATTTCGAAGTGGTTGAACGAAAAAAAGTAGAACATTTCATAGAAATTGAAGGACAACGCCTCGATAACCTGAACCATGACGGCATAGTCAGAGTCGGACTCAAGGCCGGCCTTGACTATGCCGTGCATGGCAGTGTAAGCATGACCGATTCAGGTGCCAGCCTGGAAGTGAACCTGATCGCTGTTCGTTCCAAGAAAACACTGATGAAGGGTACTTTCCGGATATCGGAGAGCGATTTTACCCGCCAGCTGCAGAGCATTGCCGCCACTATTGTCGAACGCGTGAAACAGTCGGTGCAGGAGTCACTGGCCACGCCGGAAGTGGTTCAGGTGGTTGTTCCGCAACCCAGGAACATAAGCGTCAGCGGAACTTCCACCAGTATCAGGCTGACCTGGCAGATGAGCGACATGGAACAGATTGCCGGTTTCAACATCTATCGCTCGGTGCACCCGGATGGCCCCTTCTCGCTGCACGGGACCACGACCGAGCCGATGTTCGTTGATGACCGTCTGAAATTGAACGAGGTATTCTACTACCGGATATCGGCGGTAAACAGGGCCGGCATCGCTTGCGAGTTGACCGCCGCGGTGCGTGGCGCCACGGTGATTGCTCCACCGGCGCCAATATTCCTGAATGTACAGCCGGACATCAAGGGAGCCAGGCTCTCATGGCGTCCAAGGCCGGGCGCCGGTTCGGTTTCAAGTACGGTACCGGCCGCCTTCAAGATCTATCGCAAGAATGAGAGTGATAACACTCTGGTGATGGTGGTGCAGTTGCCGGTTGAAAGTATTGAGTACTATGACGGCGACCTCAAGGATGGAATCAAATATATATATACGATCACAGCCTGCAACAGCGAGGGCGCCGAGAGCGAGATGTCGGCCCGTCTCAGCGTGGTGCCGCTGCTTCCGCCAAAGCAGGTCAGGCCCTTGAGCAATCTTATCCGCCAGATTCCGATCAGTTGGGATGCCTACGGCGGCGAATCGGCCGAAGGATATGTTCTCTACCGCTCCGAATCCCGTGACGGGAGCTATGCCCGGATTGCAAAGCTGGATCTGCCTGCCACGGTCTCCTACACCGACAAAAAGCTGGCGGACAATACCACCTATTGGTATCGCTTGAGCGCCTATAAAAAAGGCGGCATCGAAACCGATCCATCCGAACCGGTTTCCGCGAAGACCAGGGATGTGCCGCCGAAACCGGCCGACTTGACCGCCGAGAGCGGCCAGCCGCGCAAGGTTACCTTGCGCTGGCGGAATGTCGGAGTTGCGGAAGATGAGATCACGCAGGTGCTGATCTTTCGCTCCTTGACATCGGCGGATATGAAGTTCGAGAAAATCGGCGAAGTCCGGGGGGAGATGACCAGCTTTGTCGATGACATCCGGCCGCTGCTCGACAAGACCAGCTATTCCTACCGGATCAGCTCACAGAATTCGGGCGGCGCGTTCAGCCCAATGACGGACAGTGCCGTGGCAACCACAAAGTCTCCGCCGGAGGCGCCGGCCGGGTTGGCCGTGAAGCCGGGCCTGGTGAAAAAGGCGATTGTCAGCTGGCAGAGGAACCGGGAGAACGACATCAAGGAATACCATGTCGCCCGAAAGCAGGCGGGGGATCCGGAATACAGGGAAATCGGGATAACCGCCGATACGGTCTTCGAGGATCTTGAGCTGGCGGATGGAGCCGAAGTCTCTTACAAGGTCCGGGCCTTTGACCGGGATGGTCTGGTTAGCGGTTATAGCGATGCGGCCAGCGCCCGGACCAAGCCACTGCCGGCCCGTGTCGCGGGTCTCAGGATTGCCGATCAGGCAAGCCGGTCGCTGGAGTGGCAAGCAAACAGGGAAATAGATGTGCTAGGTTATGTGATATACAAGAAAGGGTTTCTGGGGGTAGCGCAGAAGCAGGCCACTGTTTCCGCAACCAGCTGGAAACCGGCCGAAACCAGGGAAAAAGCCGAATACTATGTTACCGCTCTTGATGCCGCTGGCCTTGAGAGCCCGCCTTCCGAGTCAGTCAGTTTCGAGTGACCCGAAGAAAGGAGCAAGTATGAAAAGTCTTTGTATGGTTGCAGCGATTGCCATTTTTACAGCTACCAACGTGCAGGCCGCCGATGCCGGAAAACAGGCGCAGGAGATCGGCCGATACCAGCTGTTTCAGGGCACTTTTACCACGCTTGACCTGAAGTACAGCCAGGCCTCTTCGACCCACAACGCGGTTTTCCTGCTGGATACCGTAACCGGGCAGGTCAAGAGGTATTCCAACAGGATCGATGAAGACGGGCGCTATATCGAAACCTGGCTTCCGACAGATGTTACCCAGCAGATGGGCCCCAAAAAAACATTTCCACCTCAAGCTGAAGGGAAGTAATAAATGACAGGTACAGAGATCAGAAAACAATTTTTGCAGTATTTTGCCGACCGTGGACACACGATAGTTGCCAGTTCGGGCATCCTTCCCAAGAATGATCCGACCCTGATGTTTGCCAATGCTGGCATGAACCAGTTCAAGGACTGTTTTTTGGGCCTTGAGGATCGCGGCTATTACCGGGCCTGCAGTTCTCAGAAGTGCGTGCGGGCCGGCGGAAAACATAACGACCTCGAGAATGTCGGCCGCACTGCGCGCCACCATACTTTTTTCGAGATGCTGGGCAACTTCTCCTTTGGCGATTATTTCAAGAAAGAGGCGATAGCATTTGCCTGGGAGTTTTTGACCGTGGAACTGCAGCTGGACAAGAGCCGTCTGTATGTGACGGTTTATAACGATGACGACGAAGCCGCAGATATCTGGCACCTTCAGGAAGGGGTGCCGCGCGAGCGGATCTTCCGCTTTGGAGAAAAGGACAACTTCTGGTCCATGGGTGACACCGGTCCCTGCGGTCCCTGCACCGAGATCTTCTGGGACAATGGCCCGGAAGTGGGTTGCGGTTCACCGGAGTGCGCCGTGGGCTGCGATTGCGATCGCTACATGGAAATCTGGAATAACGTCTTCATGCAGTTCAACCGTTCGGCGGACGGGAGCATGACGCCGCTGCCGAAGCCGTCCGTGGACACCGGCATGGGGCTGGAGCGTATCACCACAGTGATGCAGGGCGTGCATTCCAACTACGAC
>JAURXC010000172.1 GCA_030654645.1 Deltaproteobacteria bacterium
AGAGCTCAAGCGCACCCACCACGAAATTCCCCGAGATCAAGAAGTCCTTCATCGACGAAATGGCCGAGCATCACGGTCACGGCAAGAAGATCGACGGCCGTGGCGCCAAGGACATGCCGGCCATGATGGGTGGCAAGCCGGGCAGCGGTGTGGTCACCAACAACGTGGCCAATGGTCTGCTCAAAAATCCGGATGCGATCAAGGTTTTCATCAGCACCTGGAGTAACTTCAATTTCTCTGCTACCGGCGCTCATCGTTGGGACAAGGCCATGGCCAAGATCCCATTCTTCGTGCACATGGTTACCAATGCCTCGGAAATGTCCCAGTTTGCGGACATCATCCTTCCGGCCACCTTCGGCCCGACCGAGAAGCTCTCCATCATCACCAACATGGCCAACCTGCACGGCCACATGTCGATTCAGCAGGCGGTCACCAAGCCGCTTTGGAACGTAAAGGCCGAAGAGACCGAAGTCATGTGGCTCCTGGCTGAAAAGCTGAAGGCCAGAGGTTTTGCCAACCTGTACAACTACTATGCCTCTTTCGAAGACCCGGAAACAAAGAAAAAGCCGGCCAATGCCACGGAATTCGCTGAAATTGCAGCCAAAATAAGTTCCCAAAAGGCTTGGGACGGCAAGGAGAAGATGAAGGGCGACCAGATTACCGGTTGGGCCGAGTTCAAGAAGAAAGGCATCTATAATTCCGAAACCTATAAATATAAGAAAAACTGGGGCAAGGACAATCCGGAGACCAAGAAGTTCGAGGGCAAGTTCAAGACCGAAACCAAGAAGTTCGAGTTCTACAGCGAGACCATGAAGAAGGCCCTCGGCGAACACGCCAAGAAGCACAACACCAGCATCGACGACATTCTCAAGTCCAGCGGCTATGAAGCCCAGGGCGAACTGGCCTTTGTGCCGCATTACGAGTCACCCAAGCGGCACGGCAGCGACAAGGAATATCCGTTCACCTTCATCGACTACAAATCGCGTCTCAATCGCGAGGGGCGCAGCCAGAACACGGTCTGGTACCAGGAGTTCAAGAAAGTTGACGTGGGTGACGACAGCTGGGATGACGTGGTCAAGATCAATCCGCTTGACGGCAAGAAGCTCGGCATCAAAACCGGAGATACGGTGCGCCTGACTTCGACCACCGGTTCCATCGTCACCAAGGCCAAGCTTTGGGAAGGTGTCCGGCCCGGCACGATTGCCAAGTGTTATGGGCAGGGGCACTGGGCCTATGGCCGCGTCGCGGCCAAGGACTATGCCAAGGCACAGCCGCGTGGTGGCAACAACAACGAACTGCTGGTTGATGATTATGATCGTCTCAGTGGCGCTACCGCACGCAATGGCGGCTTCACCGGCGTTAAAATCGAGAAAGCCTAGGAAAGGGGGGATACTATACTATGTCTAAACAATACGGAATGGTCATTGACCTTCAGAAATGTGTCGGCTGCGGCGCCTGCGCCCTGGCCTGCAAAACCGAAAACAATACCCAGGCCCGGTCCAACGGCCAGACCTTTAACTGGGCCGATTTCATCTACAAGGAAGAGGGGAAATTCCCCAAGCTTGCTTTCACCGCGATCCCGGTGCTCTGCAACCACTGCAGCGACGCACCCTGTGTCAAGGCCTGCCCGGTGCAGCCCAAGGCCATGTTCAAAACCGCCGACGGCATCACCATGCATAACGATGAACGCTGCATCGGCTGTCGCCGCTGCCAGAAAGCCTGTCCCTACAGCGCCACGGACGTGGCCAAGGAAAAAGCCGCTTACTCGGTTATCAGCGCCAATATCGGCAAAGAGGCCCCCCATGCCGCTTCACGCGACACCAGCGAGCTGATCAAGGACTGTACCGCTTCCGGCGCTGAGACAGCGAAAATGGCGGGTGGCGTTATCCCCAACCAGCACAAGTACAGCCATGCTGACTATGAAAGCATCCGCAAGCAGGGAGTGGTTGAGAAGTGCATCTTCTGCGCACACCGTGTTGCCAAAGGCGAACAGCCCAACTGTGTGGTGGCCTGTCCGGCCAAGGCAAGAATCTTCGGCGATCTGAACGACGCTTCCAGTGAACCGGCCAAGCAGCTGAAGAAGTACAAGCCGATGCGCCTCAAGGAAGAGAAGAAGACCCGGCCGAACGTGGCTTACATCCGTGCTTTCAAGGGTAGTAACAAGGTCTGATGGCGCACCGTTGACTGTTGATGTACATTGCCGGGATGGGGCGCAGGTCCCATCCCGCTTTCATAAGGATACAAACCATGAAAGACTCTCCAGACCTCGCAGCATTTCGAGAAGATATATACCGCCTGCTGGCGGCCAGTTTCTATCCACCAACCGTGGAATTTCTGACTGAAAACTGCTGGGCCTCTCTTGCGGGGCTTCTTGAACAGACCTTTCCGGATGCTGCGCGACATGCGCGCGATGCGGTTAAGGCCATTGGAACAGACCTTGACAGCCTGGCGGTGGAACATGCCAGGCTGTTTATCGGCCCCTTCCACCTGGTTGCCCCACCCTATGGCTCTATCTATCTCGACGAGGCAAAAACCGTCATGGGAGATTCCACTGCCAGGGTCGCTGCCTATTACCATTCCTGCGGCCTGCAGTTGGCTGATGACTTTCACGAACTGCCGGACCACTTTGCGGTAGAACTTGAGTTCATGTCGTTTCTTGCGTTCAGGCAACGTGAAGCGGAAACCGCCGGGGACCGGTGTGAAGTGGCGAAATATGCCGGTTTGCAAGGAGAGTTCCTTGAAAAATTCCTGATACCCTGGCTGGAGCCGTTTACCGGCGCCATCATCGATGACGGTGAATCCCCTTTTTACCAGGCGCTGGCCCGCTGTACCGCAGCTTTCATCAGCGCGGATTACGCAGCCTTGAAGCGCAAGAGCAATGCTTGACCGCGAAACGGACATTGGCGCCAGGGATGACCTGCGCATCGAATCTTCCCGCTGTAAGCGGATGCGCTTCAGTGAAAGCGATTGCAGGCGTTGTATCGACATCTGCCCGCACGGAGCGGTTACACTTGACGGCGGCCTCGCCATAGATCCCGAACGGTGCCGTGGCTGCCTGCTCTGCACGGCTGTCTGCCCGGTTGGGGCACTGGAACATAACAGCGACTTTGCCGCCTGCATGACACAATTGTCCCGAGTGCCGGAGCCGGTTTTGGGCTGCATCCGTACGAAAGAGTCCTCCAATGCAAGTCTGGTCTGTCTCGGAGGACTCTCGGAAGAACATCTGCTGGCGTTAATCCATACGCTGGCAGGGAGCTTGACCCTCAACCTGTCGATTTGTGGCGACTGCCCCAACAGCCACGGCATTTCCGAGCTTAAATCGCGACTGGAGGCTGTTTCAGCGGCAGGGTTGGATTGCGGCGCCTGCCGTATCGACCTTGCGGAATCTGTGCGGGATATCCGTTACCGGGATGAATCCGTAGACCGCCGGAGTTTTTTCAAGTCGTTTGGCAGCGCGCTTTTCAAGAGTGCAGCGGTCGTGCTTTCCAGCAGCAATGAACAGGCTGAACCGTGCATCGGATATGCAGAAAAACGATTGCCATTCAGGAGGGAATTACTAAACAGTATCAGGAGCAAACTGAGCCAGGAGCTGGAAATACAGGTTCAGAAACATTACTGTAGTTGCGTATCCTTTGAAAACACCTGCACAAAATGCCAAGGGTGTGTTGCAATATGTCCCACTGGAGCATTGCACGGTGCATCATCAGAAGATACGCCGGTATTTGATCAACTGCGTTGTACCGGTTGTGCTCTTTGCGTGGAATTTTGCCTGGATCAAGCTTTGCGGATCAGCCGGAATAATTCATCACAGATGGAATTTTAATCAAAAAGATGGGGAAACCCTTGCGGATTTCCCCATCTGACAAACCAGTATGTGTAACCAGGCGATTAACGCTTGGAGAACTGGAACCTTGCGCGAGCTGCTTTTCTGCCGTATTTCTTGCGCTCTTTAACGCGTGAGTCGCGTGTGATGAAACCGGCTTTTTTGAGTACGCCGCGCAGTTCGGGCTCATGCAGCAGCAGGGCCTTGGTGATGCCGTGCTTGATGGCGCCGGCCTGGCCGGTGTCGCCACCGCCGGATACGGTTACGTAGACATCGAAGATGCCGACTTTCTCGACCAGTTCAAACGGCTGGCGAACAACCATCTTGGATGTTTCACGGCCAAAGTACTCATCCAGGGTCTTGTTGTTGACGGTGAATGTGCCTACACCAGGCTTGAGCCATACACGAGCGATTGAGCTCTTGCGCTTGCCTGTTCCATAATAGCTGACTGCTGCCATATCGTTTTCTCCTTGGAGTATTAAAGTGCCAGGTTCTTGGGCTGCTGAGCTTCGTGGGGATGGTTGGGTCCCGCATAAATCTTCAGCTTGCTGAGCATGGCCCGTGCGAGTTTGTTCTTGGGGAGCATCCCCTTGACAGCCTTCTTGATCAGGTCTTCAGGCTTCTTGACAAGCAGTTCGCCGGCCGTGATTTCCTTCAGGCCGCCTACGTAACCCGAGTGGCTGTAATAGATCTTGTCGGCCAGTTTGCGCCCGGTCAGTGCGATCTTCTCCGCGTTTACCACGATGACGAAATCGCCGGTGTCAACGCTGGGGGTGTAGATGGCTTTGTTCTTGCCGCGCAGGATTGAGGCCACCTGGGTCGAAAGACGTCCCAGGACAGCATCCTGAGCATCCACAATGTACCAATCGCGCTTTACATTCTCAGCTTTTGCAACTTCTGTTTTCATATAGATCCTCACGCCGTGTACAACCTGACAGGTCAGGCCATGATTTTTTTGAAGAGGTGTAACTTACTTGAAACTGTCAGAGTGTGTCAAGCAAAAAAAAACATTCAGAGAATTGAGACGATCCGTGCGCATGAACAGTATGTTGTAATTGATCGGATTCCATGCTAGATATTAACGCTTAATTATCGGATTTACGGGGTAGATTATATGAGCATATCGGTAACGGATGTTGAATATGTGGCACGCTTGGCGCGGCTTGAACTGGGCGCGGATGAGAAGGAAGTCTTTGCCGGGCAGATGAACGCCATTCTCGGTTATGTGGAAAAACTCAAGGGGCTTGATACCGACGGTGTAATTCCGACATCGCATGCGGTGCCGATGGAGAATGCTTTCCGCGAGGATCTGGTCCGTGCGCCGATCGGTGTTGACAAGGCGCTCGGCAATGCCCCGCAACGATCCGGATCGTTTTTCAACGTTCCGCAAGTAATAGAATAGGCAAGGATTTTTCATGGACACTATTGATATGACGATTCACGGGCTGCACCAGGCCCTGGAGTCGAAGCAGTTATCCTCGGTCGAGGCGACCAAAGCCATGCTGGCGCGGATAGAAGCGGTGGAGCCGCAGGTCGGCTCGTTCATCACGGTCACACCGGAGCAGGCGTTGGCTGGGGCCGAAGCGGCCGACCGTCGCATCGCGGCGGGCGACATGGACATACTGACCGGAGTTCCGTTGGCGCTGAAGGATATCTTCCTGACGGAAGGGATCCGCACGACCTGCGGGTCGCGCATCCTGGACAATTTTATCCCTCCCTACAGCGCCACTTCCTGGGAAAAACTGCGCGATCGTGGCGCGGTGCTGCTGGGCAAGCTGAACCAGGACGAGTTCGCGATGGGCTCCTCCAACGAGTCCAGCGCTTTTGGCGTCTGCCGCAACCCCTGGGACACGACCCGCATTCCGGGCGGTTCATCGGGAGGGTCGGCGGCGGCCATCGCCGCCCGCCAGGCAACCGCCACGCTGGGCACCGACACCGGCGGATCGATCCGCCAGCCGGCTTCCCACTGCGGTTGCGTCGGGCTGAAACCGACCTACGGCCGGGTCTCGCGTTACGGCGTGATCGCATACGCTTCATCCCTGGACCAGGTCGGACCGCTGACCCGCGATGTGACCGACTGCGCCATCATGCTGGGGGCGCTGGCCGGTTACGATCCCAAGGATTCCACCAGCGTCGATCTGGCCGTGCCGGATTACGTCGCGACCCTCCCGAACGGTGTCAAGGGGCTCAGGATCGGCCTGCCCAGGGAGTATTTCATTGCCGGGCTCGACGCCGATGTCCAGAAGGCCATGGACGCCGCCATCGAAACCTATCGGCGGCTGGGCGCCGAATTCGTCGATATCTCGCTGCCCCATACCGATTATGCCGTGGCGACCTACTATCTGATTGCCACCGCCGAGGCCAGTTCCAACCTCGCCCGCTACGAAGGTGTCCGCTTCGGCCACAGGAGCGCCAACGCCGAGGGGCTGATCGACATGATGACCAAAAGCCGCAGCGAAGGTTTCGGCGCCGAGGTCAAGCGCCGCATCATGCTGGGCACCTACGCCCTCTCCTCCGGATATTACGACGCCTATTACGTCAAGGCCCAGAAGGTCCGTACGCTGATCATGAACGATTTCATCAAGGCCTTTGCGGATGTAGACGTGATGTTGACCCCGGTCGCGCCGACCCCGGCCTTCAAAATCGGCGAGAAAGTCAACGACCCGCTGCAGATGTACCTGTCGGATATCTTCACGATTCCGGTCAATCTGGCCGGGACCTGCGCCATGTCGCTGCCGGCCGGTTTTTCGACGGACGGGCTTCCGATCGGAGTGCAGCTGATCGGCAGGCCCTTCGGTGAGGAGGCCATCCTGCGCGCCGGATACGCCTTCGAGCAGGCCACCGAATGGCACCGGGCGAGCGCGAACCTATAAAAACAAATTTCGGAGTAGACTTGATATGAAATACCAACCAGTCATTGGTCTCGAAGTTCACGTTCAGCTTCTGACCGACACCAAGATCTTCTGCGGCTGCCCGACAAAATTCGGCTCCGAGCCGAACTCCCAGACCTGTCCGGTCTGCCTGGGGCTGCCGGGCGCGCTGCCGGTGCTTAACAAGAAAGTGGTCGAGTTTGCCATCAAGGCCGGACTCTCCACCAACTGCTCGATCACCCCCCGCAGCATCTTCGCCCGCAAGAACTATTTCTACCCGGACCTGCCCAAGGGGTACCAGATCAGCCAGTTCGAGGATCCGATCTGCCAGCGCGGCTGGCTGGATATCCAGCTGGAGGGGCAGGCGGTCAAACGGATCGGCATCACCCGTATCCATATGGAAGAGGATGCCGGCAAACTGGTGCATGGCGATCTGCCAGGCCTGCATGATGGTTCCGGTGTTGACCTGAACCGGGCCTGTACGCCGCTTTTGGAAGTGGTCTCCGAGCCGGATCTGCGTTCGTCCGACGAAGCGGTCTCCTATCTGAAGCAGCTCCACCAGATAGTGACCTGGCTCGGCATCTGCGACGGCAACATGGAGGAGGGGAGCTTCCGCTGCGATGCCAATGTGTCGGTAATGCCGGTTGGCTCCGATACCCTGGGCACACGGGCCGAGGTCAAAAACGTCAATTCCTTCAAATTCGTCAAGCAGGCCATCGAATACGAAATCCAGCGCCAGATCGACCTGATTGAGGATGGCGGGACGGTTGTGCAGGAAACGCGCCTGTTCGATCCGAACCTGGGCAAGACCCGCTCGATGCGCAGCAAGGAAGAGGCCCACGATTATCGCTATTTCCCGGATCCGGACCTGGTGCCGCTGGTGATCGACGATGAATGGGTTGAACGTTCGCGGCGGGAGTTGCCGGAGTTGCCGGAGCAGCGCCGCCAGCGCTTCATCACCGAACTGGGGCTGCCGGAATACGACGCCGAAGTGCTGACCGCCAACCGCGCGTTGTCGGAATACTTCGAGGCCGGCGTTGCCGCCCACGGCAATGCCAAGGCGGTGGCCAACTGGGTGATGGGCGAGATTACCCGCTCACTCAACGACAGCGGAACCGCGATTCAGGATTGTCCTGTCACACCGCTGCTGCTGGCCGAACTGTTGAAACTGATTGACGGAGGAACCATATCCGGCAAGATTGCCAAGACCGTTTTTGACGAGATGTGGAAATCCGGCAAGGCTCCGCATGTGATCGTCGAAGAGCAGGGGCTGGTGCAGGTGTCGGACAGCGGGGCGATCGAGGCCATAATCGACGGGATCATGGCTGCCAACGCCGGACAGGTTGAAGAGTATCGCGGCGGCAAGGAAAAGGTGTTCGGCTTTTTTGTCGGCCAAGTGATGAAGGCCAGCAAGGGGAAAGCCAATCCGGCGGTGGTGAATCAACTGTTGCTGGATAAACTAAAAGGGTAGCAGCTGGGAGGTTTCATATGGGCCGGACCGTTATGATAGTTGATGATGCCCTTTTCATGCGCAATATCCTGCGCGGGATTGTCCTTGAAAAGGGTTACATTGTTGTGTCAGAGGCGGCCAGCGGCATCGAGGCCATGAAGAAGCTGCATAGCCACCATCCGGATATAATCCTGCTGGACATAATTCTGCCCGACTCCAACGGTCTTGACCTGCTGCAGTCGATCACTGCAACTAGTCCGGAGTCAAAGGTCGTGATCTGTTCGGGTATCGGCCAGGAACAGGTCATTCAAAAAGCGCTCGAACTGGGCGCCAAGGCTTTCATCCAGAAACCGTTTACTCCCGAAAAGGTTGTTGAAGTATTGGAAAGTCTGGTGGGCTGAACCATGGACATGTCCCAGTACAGGGATCTGTTCGTTTCCGAAGCCCGCGACCATCTCAGCGCTTTCGGCGAGTTGATCGTCCGCCTCGAGGATGTTTCCGGCGATCAGGCCGCGATCAACGAGCTGTTCCGGCATGCCCATTCGCTCAAGGGCATGGCTGCCACGATGGGGTACGATCCCATCGCCCGCCTTGCCCATATCATGGAAGACCAGCTGAGCCATGTGCGCAACGGCGAAATCCCCCTTGTCCCGTCCCTGGCCGATCTGTTGCTTGAAGGCGCCGACGCGCTGGCGGGCATGGTTTTACAGGTCGAATCGGATAGTGCGTCAATAGCCGAATCTGTCGGTTTGATCGAAAGGCTTTCGGCATTCGATCCGGGTACTGAAAAAACTTCGGCGCGGGCAGCTTCCCCGCCGCCTGAGCCGGTTCCTTCAGATCCGTCGGCAGCGGTTTCCCACCAGTTCAGGCAGTCAGATTCCCTTAAAAGCATCCGCATCAAAACCGAGACCTTGGATCAGCTGGTCAATATTACCGGCGAGCTGATTACCAACCGCCATCGCCTGGCCGAATGCGCCCGGCAAAGCGGCCTGTCTACTCTGGATGAACCGATGCAGCAGCTGGCGGCCCTGCTGCGCGATCTGCGCGATGTGGTTTTCAAGGCGCGCATGGTGCCGTTCGCATTCATCGCCGAACGCTTTCCGCGCCTGGTCCGCGACCTGGCCCGCAAACAGGGCAAGGAAGTCGCCTTTCATATCGAAGGCAAGAATATCGAGCTTGATCGCGGGGTGTTGGAAGAAATTGCCGAAGCGCTGGTTCATATCCTGAGGAATGCCGTGGATCACGGCATGGATTCCCCGGATGAGCGCGTGGCGGCCGGTAAGTCGTACAATGGCGAGATCAGCCTGATCGTGGCCCGCGACAAGGATCATGTCGATATTGCCGTTTCGGATGACGGCCGTGGCATGGACCCGGAACGGCTGAAGGCGAAGGCTTTGGAAAACGGGGTTATCACAGCAGAGCAGGCCGGCGCCATGACGAACCAGGAAGCGTTGATGCTGATCTGTTCACCCGGGTTCTCTACCGCCGCTACTGTCAGCGATATTTCCGGGCGGGGCGTCGGCATGGATGCGGTGCGGAGCGCGGTACATTCGCTGGGCGGTGTTTTGAGCATCCATTCGCAAGTCGGGACCGGTAGCCGGATCGTGTTGCGGCTGCCGATTACCGTCTCGATTATCCAGGTGCTGATGGTGCGCTGCGGCATGTTCGAAGTGGCCTTTCCGGTTAATGTGGTAAACCGCACCATGGAGCTGATGCGCGAGGATATTGTTGATGATGCCGGACAGAAGGCGGTTTTGCTGGATGGTGTGCCTGTACCGGTGAGGAGCCTGAACCGCCTTCTGGGGCAGCCGATGGTTTCGGGCGGAGCAGCCGGCATCGTTCCGGCGGTGATCTGCGAGGTCGGCGGCCGTCAGATAGCCTTTATCACGGATCGGCTGTTGGGGCAGCAGGAAATCTTTGTCAGGCCCCTGACAACCCCGCTTTCATTTTTACGCGGCATAAGCGGCGCCACCGTGACCGGGGACGGACGGGTGATCTTCGTCATTGATGCCGCTTCTCTGGCTTAAGTAGCGTCTTTCCCGGATATTTGTGCCGGGACGGCGATTGAAGTTGTTGCGATAGAAGTTGGCTTGTGTCAAAATTACCATTCTGCGTGAAGACGTAGACCAAGAGTTGTTCAAGGTGCTAAAAACGGAGAGAGGGACACTATGAAACGTTACATCGTACTCCCGGTGGTTCTGCTGCTCTTAAGCGTCTGTGCTTCGTCGTTTGCCGCCCAGCAGGTAAAGGTTGGCCTGAATGACGTTATTAACACCGTTGAAAGTTCGTTCAAGGCCGGAAAAAGCGGTGAGGCGCCCATTGCCGATTTCATGGCCGATTTCTTCCAGAGTACGCTTCTGGTCAAGGACCGGCGAGAAATGCGCGGAGATGGCCAGGTTTCTGTCAAGCTGCCGAACGCCGCTACTCCGCTGATGTACCGTTTCCAGTACTACCGCCCTTACCAGCAGGAGATTGTCAGTGACGGCAATTCACTCTGGATCTATCACCCGGAAAACCGGGAAGTGATTCTGAGCGACGTCAGCTTCATCTATAATCGACCCGGTTTCAACCCCGACCGTGACCAGGCCGTCAATTTCCTGCAGGGGCTTGGCCGCATTTCAAAGGATTTCCAGATCAATTTTGCCGCCGGCATGTACGACAGCGCCGGCAATTATGTGCTGGAGCTGACTCCGCGACGCTCGATGCTGAACACCCGCCGCATCCTGCTGGTGGTCAGCCGGGACAGCGCCATCTCGTTTGTAACCCAGAAAAAACCTCAGAGCACCACTCCGTCCGGCATTCCGTCACGGCCACCGTCCCGTCCCAATTTCGGGCCGGCGGAACAGTTTGGCCCGTTGCCCCCCATAGGCGGGGCCTCGGACCCGTTTCCGCTGCTTTCGACAACGGTGGAGGACCAGGAAGGCAACCGCACCACGATGGAGTTTACCAACATCAGGATCAACAATCGTTTTCAGCAAAGTTCATTTTCATTCCTGATCCCGCCGGGAGTCCAGGTTGTAAAACCCTCTGAACAGAATCAGCCGCGCTGATGAAAGGTCTCGTAATGCCCATTTTACTGACAGCACTACTGTTTTTCACATTATCCGTATGTCCGGCTTCGGCGGCGTCCACTCCCGCCGTTCTCAAGGATGTGGTTGCCGCGCTTGAAAAAAGCTATGTCGGGCTGCAGGATGTGCAGGCCGATTTTTCCCAGAAAACAACTATTGCCGGTATCAACCGCGAACAGAAGGGGAACGGCGAGGTGTTTCTGAAACGCCCGGCTTCCGCTACCGCGATGTTCCGGTTCAACTATGTCAAGCCGAAGCAGCAGATCGTCTCTAACGGCAAACAGGTCTGGTTTTATACCCCTGAAAACAAACAGGTGCTGGTCAGCAGCGTTGACGCGATGTTCAAGGGGGGCAATTCGATCGCGCTTTCCTACCTGACCGGTCTTGGAAACGTATCGCGTGACTTCAAGGTTACGCTTGCCAGAGAGCCCAGGGACAAAAATGGCAATTACCAGCTGGAGCTGATCCCCAAAAATCCAAGCCCGGTCCTGGTGAAACTGCAGCTGGCGGTTTCCGCCGAGGCGGTTGAACGCTACATCGCCGACGGTGCGGTCAAGGACATATTTCCGGTGGTCTCCTCGGTGGTGCATGATGCCGGCGGGAACCAGACCCGCATCGATTACAGCCGCGTGCGCGTCAACAGGGGGCTGGACAATGGCAGGTTCAATTTCAAGGTCCCGGAAGGGGTCGAGGTTATAAAGCCGTAAAGAAAATTGTTATGGAGGGTTAAGCATGCCGTCATTCGACATCGTTTCAAAGGTAGACATGCAGGAGGTTGACAATGCCGTCAACCAGGCCGTCAAGGAAATCGGCCAGCGCTACGACTTCAAGGGTTCCAAGAGCCAGATCACGCCGGAGAAGGATTCGGTCAAGGTACTGGCCGATGACGATTACAAGCTGAAAGCGGTCATAGATGTGTTGCAGTCCAAGTTTTTGAAGCGCAACATCTCGATCAAGGCGCTGCAGTACGGCAAGGTCGAACCGGCTTCGGGTGGCATGGTCCGCCAGCTGATCACGGTCCAGCAGGGTATCTCCAAGGAGAAGGGCAAGGAGATCATCGCAGTCATCAAGGAGTCGAAGCTGAAGGTTCAGGCCCAGATCCAGGACGACCAGGTGCGGGTGACCGGCAAAAACAGGGATGATCTCCAGGATGCAATCCAGTTGCTGAAGGGGAAGGACCTGGATGTGGAGATGCAGTTCACCAATTTCAGAGAGTAGGAACGAGAGGGAATTTTGAGCGAAACCCAAAAACAGAAAGTCAGCATGGTCAGCCTGGGCTGTCCCAAAAACCTGGTGGATGCCGAGGTGATGCTGGGCGTGCTGGCGCAGCAGCAGTACGAG
>JAURXC010000182.1 GCA_030654645.1 Deltaproteobacteria bacterium
CCTGGCCGGAGCCGAGATTTACCGAACCAAACCCTCCGAATGGAACGATTACCGACAATTTGACCGGGCTGATCTGGCTGAAAAATGCCAATTGTTTCGGTTCGCAGCCATGGTCAGGCGCAATTGCCTCCGCCAATGGATTGGCCAGCGGCGCTTGCGGACTCAGCGATGGCTCAACAGCCGGTCAGTGGAGGTTACCAAACGTGCTTGAACAAATGAGTCTGGTCAATACGCAAAACTCAAATGCGTTTACCTGGTTAAGCGGATTCGGATTTACAAATATCCCTATGAACCATTTCTGGACCTCGTCTTCCGACCCCAGAGGTCAAGCCTTGTTAGTTCTCGCGGTTGGCGGCGTAGAAAACTATCTTAGGTATGGCGTCAGCGGCAATCATAACGTATGGCCAGTTCGTTCAGGGCAGTCCGGCACTTCTACAGTCCAACTTCCCCGCACTGGGCAAACGGCTACCTATACACCTGGTGACGACGGTGCTCTGCAAACAGGGGTTGTTATTCCTAATCCGCGTTTTACCGACCTGAATGATGGTTCAGTCTACGATAAGCTTACTGGTTTGATCTGGATGAAAAGAGCCGATTGCCTGAGAACACCTACCTGGAGCGCTGCACTTTCATTCGCCAATGGACTGGCCAGCGGTCAATGCGGCCTCAATGACGGTTCAGTACCGGGTGATTGGAAACTCCCCAATAGTGGCCAACTGTTGAGTCTGTTAAATCTTTCCGAAACAAATAAATTTCTACAACCGGGGCATCCATTCACCCTTACAGCGCCGTTTTACTACTTTTCATCCTCCACCCATGTCCAATATCCAGGTAATGCCTGGGCAGCAGATTTTGCTGACAGTTTAAGCACTATCATATATCTAGGCGGTAAGACCATGGGCACCAGTTACTATGCCTGGCCGGTTCGCTTGGGTCAGTTCTGGGCATTGGATTATCTGATCGTAAAGGGGAGATACAATTTTGGTCTTTCTAACCAAGGCTCAACAGGTAATCCCATGGTGGTTCCTCTTCAAAATAAAGGGACCGCTCCACTGTCTGTCTCCGGTATCAACCTGACCGGCGCTGACGCCGACCAGTTCACCATTGCCACGGGTGGCACGACTCCTTGTGCCAGCCTCAGCCCCACTCTGGCAGCAGGTCAAAAATGTACTCTCGCACTCAATTTCCTGCCTACATCTGCTGGGAACAAAAAAGCCCTAGTGACAGTATCCGCAAATAGCAAATTTCTTGACATCCCTGTGAATGGCAACAGTCTCTCGACAATAACAGGTTCGATTCAGGACATTTCCACTGGCAACCCATTGGCCGCTGCCACTGTTTCCATCACTGGCGGAGCTACGGCTCAGACAGGTGCATTAGGAAACTTCATTTTCAACCCGCCTCCAGCATTCGGAACCTATAATGTCACTGTCAGCAAATCAGGCTACGGGAGCGTTGCCATCACTGGTGTAACCCTCTCAGCCACTCAGAACACAATATTAAAGCTGGGCCTCACAACCATCGGTACACTCGCCATCAATTCCACAGTGCCGTTCCCGCCGGCCGAGATCGGCAAGCCCTATATCAGACCGGTCATCACCAACGGCGGCAGCGGCCCGTTTGTGTTTTCCGTGGACCCGGCAACTCCACTGCCGCCCGGCCTGACCATCGACCCTGTTATCGCCACGATCAACGGCACGCCGACCACGGCCGGCACATACCCTTTCACGGTCATTGTCACTGACAGGCTTAATGCGCAGGCACGAGGCTCGTTCACCATCAAGGTGCCACAGGTTCTCATGATCACCAATGCCAACATCCTGCCCCAGGGGATCCGGACTTTCCTCTACACCCAGAGCCTCATCGCCACCGGCGGTACAGCGCCATACACCTTCAGCTATTCAGGGGGGCCGCTCCCCACCGGCATGAACATCTCGACCGACGGAATATTATCAGGAGTTCCTTCAAATTATGGAACCTTTACCTTAATCGCCAAGGTCACCGACAGTAACGGATGGACAGCCTCCAAGAATTTTTCTGTCACTATCATGGACCTCACCACACCGGGACCACTAAATATTAATGACACCGTTCCATTTCCGCCAGCAGACACAGGAACTCCCTATGCCACGCAGGTCTACGTTGCCGGCAGTGCCGGGCCTTTCACGTTCACAATGGCAGCTGGTGGCAGCCCGCCTCCAGGCGTGACCCTTGACCCGACTCTCGGCACCATCAGCGGCACGCCGACCATGGCGGGTACCTACCCGTTCTCGATCACCGTCACCGACAACCTGAACCGCCAGGCAACCGGCTCTTTCAGCATCGAGGTAACCGCCCCGCTCGTCATCACCACAGCTGATACCCTGCCCCGGGGAACACGGAACTTTTCCTACAGCCAGACCATCGCCGCCAGCGGCGGGGCCAAACCATATACTTTCAGCATTATCAGCGGGACTATTCCCGGAGCGCTTCCCACCGGTCTGAATTTATCGCCATCAGGGATAATAAGCGGCATTCCCACATCTGTGGGCAGCTATACTTTCATCGTGAAAGTGACCGACAGAAGCGGCCGGATTGCATCCAGGAGCTACACCATCGGCATTGTCGATCCGCTTGTCCAGACCACGGTAACCATGCCGGACGGGTCGCTGACTGACGGTATCGTTGGCACCCCCTACACCGCCACACTGACCGCCTCCGGCGGCTATGGCGCCTACACCTGGTTTGTCTTCTCCGGAACCCTGCCGAGCGGCCTGGTGTTCAACAGTTCCACCGGCGTTATCTCCGGTACACCCTTGGTGGCCACCCGGCAAACGGTCAGCATATCGGTCGTGGACATCGAAGGCAGAAGCACTTTCAAGACCTATATCTTCAACGTCTATAACCCGCTGCAGATTCTGAACGCCACCCTTCCCAACGGAAATGTCGGCTTACCCTATGTGGAAGCGGTTCTGGTTGCCGGCGGCTCCACACCGTACAGTTTCTCCATAACCAGCGGGACTCTCCCCGCCGGCCTGACGCTCAACCCGACGAACGGAGTTATCTCCGGCACTCCCACGGTTACAGGAACCTACGCCTTTACCGCCAAGGTTACCGACAACGGAGGACGGACCGCATCGCAGAACTATGCCATCACCGTCGTCCAGCCCCTGGTCCATACCACCGGGGCGCTTCCGGACGGACTGATCGGCACCCCTTACACGGCAACCCTGACTGCCTCCGGAAGTGCCGGCGTCTACACCTGGAGCATCTACTCCGGATTCCTGCCGGCCGGCCTTACCCTGAACAGTTCCACTGGCACCGTATCAGGAACGCCGTCAGAGGCCGCCCGGCAGACGGTCGTGATAGCGGTCCGGGACATTGATGGACGAATCACCCTGCGAGCCTACAACTTCAATGTCTATACCTCGTTGCAGATGTCCGTCACTCCACTGCCCGACGGCTTCGTCAGTGTTCCCTATGCGGAAAAGGTCCGCCGGATCGGCGGCAAACCGCCGTTTACCTTCAGCTACGTCGGAGCATTACCGACAGGCTTGAGCCTCAACCCTGCGACTGGCGATATCACCGGAATTCCGAGTGTCAAGGGCCTCAAGAACATTGATGTCACCATCAACGACAGCCTGCTGCCCACCGTTCAGAGCATCACCCAGAGCCTCGGCCTGCAGATTGTCGACGTACTGACGATCACGACCGGCGCCAGCCTTCCTTCGGGCAGACGAGGAGTGGCCATCACCCCGATCACGATGGCTGCCAGAGGAGGTGCGTTACCCTTCACCTGGAACCTGGTCAGCGGGTTGCTCCCCGACGGCATCATCCTGAACGGCGTAACCGGCACCCTGAGCGGCACCCCCAAAAAAACGGGTGATTTTGTGTTCACCCTGCGTTGTACCACCAGCGCTCCTCCGGGCACAGCGGACAAACAGTTCTTCATGCGCGTCTCCGACACCCTGGTCTTCACCACTGGCGCACTCCCGGACGGCGCTTTGAGAAGTCCCTACATTGCCACCCTGGCCTACAGCGGCGGAATCAAACCCCAAACCTGGGTCGTGAAAACCGGCGCCCTGCCGGCGGGGTTAAGCATCGATCCGGCAACCGGGACGATCACCGGCACACCGACGGCGATAATCACCGGCAGTTTTACGGTCGAGGTAACCGATAGCGACACTCCCGCCCAGACGGCAACCAAAAGCTTCACCATCGATGTCAGGGACAGCCTGACCATCTCTGAGAACAGCCTTCACAACGCCCGGCAGCACCAGCCCTACACCGCCAATGTCCGCGCCATACGCGGCTATCCGCCCTACACATGGCGCGTGGCAAGCGGCATCCTGCCACCTGGCACAGCCCTCACCCAGAGTCCCGGTGTCGCCACCATCGAAGGAACGGTTACAACCGGCGGCATCTACACCTTCTCGCTGGAGGTCAGCGATAGCGGCATCCCGGTACAAACCGTCAGCCGGGCCTACACCGTCAACGTGGATCCGGTGGATGTCAGCACCACGCCAATGCCGGACAGCCGCCAAGAATTTTCCGCCACCACGCTCAAGGACGGACGGGTGCTGATTGCGGGAGGATACATCTCCGCGCCTTTGGGTGTTTCGGCGGCGGGATTCATCTATGATCCGGCCACGACCGGTTGGTCAACGGCAGGCTTGTTCAATGTGCCCCGTTACAGTCATCAGGCGGTGCTGCTGGAAGACGGCAAGGTGATGATAATGGGCGGTTGGAACGCGAGTTTTTCGGCCCGCATTCCGTCAGCGGAGATATATGATCCCGCAGCAAATCTCTGGACCATTGCAGGTGACATGCTTCTGCCCCGCACAGACTTCACCGCCAATGCGCTGCCCGGCGGCAAGGTGCTGGTGACCGGCGGCCGGACCCGCCTCACCTCAGCTACTGTGTCCACAACCACGAACAGCGTCGATCTCTACGATCCGCTAACCAGATCCTGGCAGGCGGTTCTTCCGCTGGCCACCGCACGGGATTCGCACCAGGCAACCCTTTTGACGGACGGACGGATACTGGTCACCGGAGGGCACAATGATGTTGCCAGCCTTGCAAGCGCTGAAATCTTCGACCCGGCTTCCGGAAGCTGGACTACCATTGCTCCGATGAACTTTGCCCGGCACACCCATCGTGCCACGCTTCTGAACGACGGCCGCGTCCTGGTGTCGGGCGGCTACAACAGCCAGACCGGCGCAATACTTGGTGCGGAGATCTATGACCCGCTGAACCCGTCCCTTGGCTGGCAACCTGCCGGGACCATGACCGCCGCCCGTCCCTCGGGCCACGCTACCTATCGCCTTTCAACCGGCCAGGTGGTGGCGGTCGGCGGCGACTCTCCGGGTACCGTGGAGAGATTCAATTCCGCCACCGGCACCTGGGAACAGCTCGGTGCTCTCAATCCTGTCTACGCAACCTGGGCAACCGCCATGCTGCAAGATGAACGCATACTCGTGCTCGGCACCGATCAGAGTTTTATAGGAACCGGCAGCAGCATGGGAACCGCCGAGCTGATTGATCCGAAAACGGTTGTCAGCGGCGCGGCCTTCAGAACCTGGCAGCCGGTTACGATCACTCAGGTCGGAGGTAATGTTTCCTATGTCGGCCTGCCATGCAGCGGGACTGTTTGCGACGTATTCTTCGAGGCAGGTTCACAGGCGCTGCTGGTCGTAAAATCTGTGACCGACGCAACACAGGAATTCAAGGGGTGGTCCGGCGACTGTATCGGTACCGCTGCATGTTCTCTGGCCATGACCACGGCAAGAAACGTTACCGCTACATTTGGCCCCGACACCACACCACCGGTCATCACCAGCTTCATCGTGCCCGCCAACATCGTTGATTCGTCCGGCACAACAACTCCTGTTGTGTCCTTCAGTGCACTCACGATAAGCGAGGGGGGCGCCATCAACGGCTACCTGTTCAAGGAAAGCGCGACTCAACCGACTGCGAGTGATCCGGGATGGTTAAGCTACAATCCGTGGGGCTTTTCATTCAGCAGTTATGGCACAAAAACCCTCTATGCATGGGTGAAGGATGGGGCCGGAAATATCTCTGTCCCGGCATCGGCAACATTCAATATTATCGATGGAACCAGGGTGGCCAGTGTCTCGGTAACTGTAATCGGAGCTGGATCGGTTGGCGGATCACCGCCAGGAATCAACGGCGCCATCAACTGCGTTGGCGGTTCGACATTGAACTGCAGTGCAACCTATGCTGCAGGAACTCCGGTCACCCTGACTCCAATTGAAACGCCCGCCACCCAGTTCAGCGGATGGGCCGGTGGCGGATGCAGCGGCCTGGGCGCCTGTGTCGTGACACCTCTTGCCGCAACAGCAGTAACGGCAACTTTTGGTCCCAAGCCGGTGCTGACCGTGAATCTGGCCGGCAACGGCGGCGGAACAGTCACCGTATCACCGCAGAACGCCAGCAACACCCAGTTCCCCTGCCTGGGCGGCTCAACCACCACCTGCAGCGGTACTTTCGCCGCGGGAACCCAGCTGATACTCATGCCGACCGTCAGCGGCAACTCGACCTTCGGTGGCTGGTCAGCCAACTGCACCCTGTCAGGCGATAATTGCCTTATCACCATCAGCGCCAACACCACGGTCACCGCCACATTCAATGCACCGACCGGTTCACCAGTACAGCTTTCCGGACCTCCGGCCATGAGCTTTGCGCTCATTACGGATGCCTACAATGCTGCGCCGGCAGGCGTCAACAGCACGATCAAGGCACAGGGGGTTACGCTGATTGAAAACATCATCCTTAACCAGGTTGGCAGGAGCATCAACCTGATGGGTGGATTCGAACCGAGCTTCACCACCCAAACCGGCTTCACGACTGTGCAGGGAGAAGTGATTATCGAACAGGGCAACCTGACGGTTGACCGTTTGATCATCAGGTAATGCAATGAAAGTGTGAGTTATAAATGAGTAAAACATGTATCGCGAGTCGTATCTGGCAAACCGCAACAGGGGGAAACCATGCGACTGGCTCCGGGAGGACCGCCATGAAGAAAATAATCCGTATCTTTTTACGCTCAGCTATCCTCGCAGCGTTTCTGCTGATTAACACCATAAGCATGGCACTGGGAGCCGGTTTCAGCACGGTCGCGCCACTTACCGATTACCGCTGGAGTAACCATACGGCAACACTCCTGCAGAATGGCAAGATTCTTGTTGCGGGAGGATTCGGCAGCAACGGAATACTTTCCTCT
>JAURXC010000197.1 GCA_030654645.1 Deltaproteobacteria bacterium
GCCTGAATGTCAGCCTGGACTCCCTTGATCCCAAAATCTTCAGCGACATAACCCGCGGCGGGGATCTGAAGCGCGTGCTGGCCGGACTGGAGGCCGCCGAGCAGGCAGGTTTCCCTCCCCCCAAGGTCAATGTGGTGATCATGCGCGGGGTAAACGATGCCGAAATACTAGATTTTGCTGAAATGACCCTGGCGAAAGGGAACTCAATCCGCTTCATCGAGTATATGCCAGCAATCAAGGAAGACGGCTGGCAGCGTTACTGTATTTCCGGCAATGAGATCCTGCAGCGCATCGCCGATCGCTACGCTCTGGAACAGGTTGACAAGGGCAAATACGCCGGACCGTCACGAGACTTCCGCATCCCCGGCGCGAAAGGCAGCATCGGCATAATAACCGCGGTATCCGGTCACTTCTGCAGCGAATGCAACCGCATCCGGGTCACCTCCACCGGCCAGGCCAAGGGGTGTCTTTTCTCTGATCAGAAAACCGACCTGGTCCCCTTCCTGCGCCCGCCGGACCGCGAGCAGCTGGAACGGGCCCTGAGAGAGATCGTCATGACCAAGCCGGAGCGTCACGGCATTTCCTGCGACGGATACGCGCACCAAAATTTTGCAATGTCACAGGTAGGAGGATAACTTATAATGGCAACCGTGGAAGCTGTCTGCATCAGCGAGAATAAAGGGGAGCGCAAGAAACCGGTTGAATCGGTGGAACTGCGCGAGAATCACGGTATCGTCGGGGACGGCCACGCCGGAGATTGGCACCGGCAGGTCAGCCTGCTGGCCACCGAAAGCATCGACAAGATGCGCAAACTGGGGCTGGATGTGAATGCGGGCGACTTCGCCGAAAACATCACCACCAAGGGCATTGATCTGGTGTCGCTGCCGATCGGAACACGCCTGCAGGTTGGCCCGGCGCTGCTGGAGGTGACCCAGATCGGCAAGGAGTGCCACACCCGCTGCGCTATCTACTACCAGGCCGGCGATTGCGTGATGCCCAAGGAGGGCATTTTTGCCAGGGTTATCAACGGAGGGGTGGTGCGGCCCGCCGACCGGATCGCGGTGGTACCGGCCTGAAACAAATCAACCCGAGACACTTACAACCATTAGCCGGCCCTTGATGATCTCTGATCCGGGGCCGGTTTGACAATCGCTTAAATCCCCGTCTGGGGGGCAGGATAAAGCCATCAAAGATCTTTCCCGACTAATTCCCTACCTGGCCGCGCTCCGCGGCCGTTTCGCCGCCGGAGCGGCCTTCCTGTTGCTGACCAATGCATTCGCGCTGCTGATACCGTGGTTCATGAAGCTGGCGGTGGAAGCCCTGCAGCAGCCGTCAAGCGCCAGGCTGACCCCGGCGGCCTGCGCACTGATAATTGCGCTGCTGGCCGTACTGCACTGTGTAACCCGCATCTTTTCCCGTACCCTGATACTGAACGCCGCCCGCATAATCGAATTCCGCATCCGGGAAGACCTCTTCCGGCACTTGATGCAGCTCGACCTGGGCTATTTCTCAACCAGTCGCAGCGGAGACATCCTGTCCCGCTTTTCCAATGACCTGACCAACGTGCGTATGCTGGCCGGTTTCGGAGCGATGAGCGCGATCAACACCGTGATCATCTACAGCGCCACGGTGACGATGATGCTGCGCATCCACCCCTGGCTGACTCTCTGGGCGATACTGCCGTTTCCACTGATGGTGCTGAGCGTCAAGAAGGTCAGCCACCACCTGTTCCGCCGTTCGCTACAGTCCCAGGAAGAGCTGGCACGGCTTTCGAGTCAGGCCGAGGAGACAGTCTCGGCGGTACGGCTGATCAAATCCTACTGCCGCGAGGAACACTTTCAGGGGGAGTTCGGCAAAACCGCCGATCGATACCTGAAGCATAACCTGAGGCTGGCGCGCCTGCGTGGCCTGGTGATCCCGATCATGGCGGCCGCCACCGGAGCGGGAACCCTGATTGTCCTGTTCATGGGGGGCAGGCTTGTCATCGGCGGGGCGATAACTTTGGGAGACTATGTTGCCTTCAGCGGCTATCTGGCCATGCTGGTCTGGCCGACCGCGGTGATGGGATGGCTGATGACGCTGGCCCAGCGGGGAGCGGCATCCATGTCCCGCCTGAGCGGCATACTGGAAGCCGAAGCGGCCGTGGCCGACTGTCCCGATGCGGAGCCGGTTGACCCCCTGCGCTCGGGAATCGAGTTCCGGAATCTCTCTTTCAGCTATGGCGACAGACAGATACTCAAGGGGGTTTCGTTGCAGATCCGGGCCGGGGAAACCGTGGGTATCACCGGAGAAGTGGGCAGCGGCAAGACGACGCTCCTGCGGCTGGTGCCGAGGCTGCTGCCGGTTGCCGACGGAATGCTGTTCGTCGATGGAAAGGATATCAACTCGTTGTCGGTTGCCGGCCTGCGGCAGCTGATCGGCTTCGTGCCGCAGGAGGCCTTCCTGTTTTCCCGCACGATCGCGGAAAACATCTCTTACGGCATGAAGGGCGGGCATGACCGGGAGCTTCTGGAGAAGATCGCCGGCCAGGCCGGTTTTCTGGAGGATGTGACCGGTTTTCCTAACCGCTTTGAAACCCAGGTGGGTGAAAAGGGTGTGACGCTTTCAGGGGGACAGCGGCAGCGACTGGCCATCGCCAGGGCGGTTGCCGGCAATCCT
>JAURXC010000207.1 GCA_030654645.1 Deltaproteobacteria bacterium
TCAAACGCATTGTCGCCATGTGCGGAGGCACCATTCCTGCGGAATTCATGGCAAGGCTGGAAGAGGCCGACCGGCGCGGCGGCGCGGCGGCGGTGCAGCAGGTAGGCGTGGCCCACGCACGGAACCAGATCAGTCAGCTCCTGGAAGCCGGCGTGCCGGGGGTGCATATCTATACGCTCAATCGGGCTGAGGTGGTTCTGGAACTGGTGGATGGGTTGTTGCAGCAGAAGCAGAGTTGAAGTTATTGATGAACCTGGCCTTACTAAGGGCAAGATAAAAAAGGCTTTTTTACATGGATATACAGGATGAACGGGATAAGACCTCAGAACCTGGTGGATCTGAAAGCCTTCATCCCGTTTATCCTGTTAATCCATGTATGATTTTATTTGGCAGTTACTTGGCAGCCTTCTTCCAGATTATTCCTTCCTGCGTCCTTTCTTTGAAAAACGCATTTCAGAAATTGATTCCGGTTTTTCATCACTATCCGCAAGAATCCTGCGGTAACCGCAGTCCGGCGGCAGCCAGCGCAACGTGCGCACCAGCTCGGGGGTCAGCTTGATGCAGCTGGGGCAGATCTCGAAACGGCGCTCGAAGACTTTGCAGCGGCGGCTGACCACATCCAGGTAGCGGCAGGGGGTCTGGGTGTAGAAGATATTCCCCCGCTCGTCCTCTATTTTTTCAAAGCAGCACAAACCGCAACGCTTGCAGTAGCTGTCCCACTTCGGATCATCGCCGCATTCCGTCATCGCCTGTTTTTCCCCTTGTTGCTACGGGCCATCATCATCTCGCCCAGCGTTCCCATCCCCTTGGGAGCATCGTCCGACTGGCGGCGGAACTCGGAAAGCGTGGCCTCTTCCTCGGCCGCGGCGCGGGCCGGCCCGGCCGGTACCAGCGACAGGCGGCGGCTGGCGCGATCGACGCTCTCCACCTTGACTTCCAGCTGGTCACCTTCCTTCAGCACCTCGCGCGGGTGGTTGATGCGCTTGCCGCCACCCAGTTTCGAAATGTGGATCAGGCCGTCCACGCCGTCTTCAAGGGTAACGAAAGCGCCGAAGGTATCCAGGCGCGCCACGCGGCCGGGGTGGAACGACCCCTCCGGATACCTGCCCGGAACCAGTTCCCA
>JAURXC010000209.1 GCA_030654645.1 Deltaproteobacteria bacterium
ATTGTATTGTACAAATACTGCTGTGGCCTGTTGCAATCCGGATAAGTTAGGATACCATTTGTAGTGTAAACCGTATGGTTTGTTCTTAATCTTGGTGGTGGGGGAATCATATGAAAAAGCTTTTCTGGGCGATCATGATCATATGCCTGTGTTCTGCCTGTATTAGCAAGTCGAAAGAAGAGTTGTATGCGGAAGGTCTCAAACAACTGAATTCCGCAAATCCTGGCGGTGCGGTTGTCTTGTTCAAGAATGCCCTTGAGAAAGATGAGAACTATCTGGATGCACGTTTTCAGTTGGCCAGAGCCTATTCGAAGCTCGGCAAGCGTGAACAGGCGGAGAAAGAGTTTCTCAAGGTTCTGAAACAGAATCCATCACGTGATGACGTTTTGCCGGAGCTTGCGGATGTTTATAATGCCTTGAAAAAGCCGGAAGAGGCTTTTAAGCTCGGAGAGCAGTATCTTGCAAAGCATCCGAACAGTGTGGAAGGATTTGAGATTCTGGGGGTATCCAGTGCGATCAGCGGCAGGTATGCCGATTCGGAGAACTACCTGAATCAGGCGCTGGCGGTGGACCCCGCACGAGTAAAAACAAAGCTTGAACTAGCTTCAGTTTATGTTTCTGGCGGCAAAGAGCAAAAAGCCAAATTACTTTTGGAAGATCTGGTGCGAACTGATCAGAAAGACGTCAAAGCTTTCTATATGTTGGCTGCTCTGGAGAAGAAAGCCGGCAATAATGACAAAGCGCTTGAAATATATTCCAGGCTGCTGGCCAACAACCCATCGGAAACACTTGCATCATATAAAACCGGTCTGATATTGATTGAAAGAACTGATCTGGATAAGGCCGATAAAACCGCCGATGATCTGATTAAAAACTATCCAAAACGGGCTGACGGGCATCGATTAAAAGGATTGGTGAGTTTTTATCGTAAAAACTACGCGGAGGCGATGACCCATCTTCAAAACTCGATCAAGATAGCGCCCACACTGGAGGCATATCACTTTCTAGGTCTTTGCTATTATAACCGGGGTGAATTGGAAAGCGCTCTGAGCCAGTTCCGCAAAATACTCGATAATGTACCGGACTCGCGTCAGGCGCGTCTGATGACCGGTACCATCCTGTTAAAACAGAAGCGCACGGATGACGCCATCAGTGAAATACAAAAAGTACTCCAAAAGGATGACGCGGACGCTGCCGCTCATAACCTGTTGGGCAATGCATACATGGCTAAAGGTATGTTTGATGACGGATTGCGCGAGTTCAACCGTGCAACCAAAATTGATCCCAAAATAGTGGATGCCTACCTGAAGAAAGGCTATTACTATTTCAGTCGCGGCAAAAATGCAGAGGGTGAATCAGAGCTGGTGACGGCGGTACAGGCTGCGCCGGACGCAATCAACAGCAGGCTTATACTTGCTTCCTATCATCAAAGGGGAGGAAACAGCGCCAAGGCTTTATCCGTCCTCCGGGCCGGACTGACAGGCGCTAAAAGTGATGCCGTCATCTACAACAGTATCGCCTCGGTACTTTTATCAACAAACAAACTTGACGAGGGGCTCAAAAACATACAGAAGGCCAAGGAGGTTGACCCCGCTTTTGCCGCATCCTATCAGAACCTTGTCACTATCTATGCTGCTACCGGCAAATACGACAAGGCGATTGAAGAATATGTGACTCTGCTGCGTTACGATCCTAAAAATATCCGTGCAATACTTGGGTTGGCAGCACTATATGAAATTAAAGGGCAGGACAGCGAGGCGCTGGCCCAATATGTCAAGGCGGTCGAAACAAAACAGCCGGCTGCATATTTGGCGTATGCCGGGTATTACCAGAAAAAAAACGATACCGGCAAGGCGCTCAAGATTCTTGACGATGCACTTAAAGTTGATTCCCGCAACCTATCCGTGCTCGAAATGAAAGGGCGCTTGCTGGTCGCTGACAAAAAGCACAAGGAAGCTCTCAGGGTTTTTGACGAAATTGAACTTATTAACCCGGAAGCGGGAGTCGCACTTAAGATCGGCGCCTATGTTTCAATGAAAGATACGGCAAAGGCGCTTGAACAGGCACGAAGGATAGTTGAAAAATATCCGAATTCAGCGCGCGGATACATGGTGCTGGCCTCAATCCATGAAAGTCAGAAAGATTATGGCCGTGCCATCAGCGAAGCTAAAAACGGTGTCCGCGTGGACGGAGACAATCCAAAGGCCATACTCTATCTGGGGAACCTGTATGAGGCCAGCAAGGATTATAATCAGGCCATGTCGCTCTATTCGGAAGCGCTCCGCAAAAAATCTGATTTTATTCCGGCGCTGTTTGCCCAGGGAGCGCTGCTGGACTCCACTGGAAAAAAGAAAGAAGCTATAGCCAAGTATAGGATGGTTCTGGAAAAAGCAGATAATTATGTGCCCGCACTCAATAATCTGGCCTATCTCTGCGCAACCGGTTATGGAAGCAAGGAAGAGGCGCTTCGACTGGCTATATCAGCTTATAAGCAGGAGCCTGCAAATGCCGGTGTGATGGATACTCTGGGATTTGCGTTGCTTAAAAACAACCGAAAGGAAGATGCCAAAAAAGTCCTGGAAAAAGCCGCAGCAGCTCTCTCGAATAATCCGACTGTACAATATCATCTGGCGCTGGCCTACAAGGAGTCGGGTGACAAAGCGAATGCGCAGCGGGTTTTGAAAAAGGCTCTTTCACTTGGAAGCTTTCCCGTTCCGCCGCGGCCGCGTCACTTGCCGTAGAGCTGAAGTAGTTTGTTCGTCCGATCATGGCTTCTCACTGGGTCATATTGATTGCCATTGATGCCGTATTGGCTGTCATGTCCCTGTTTGCGGCCGCAGCGATGAGATTCGGTTATTCTGAAGCAACCGGGGAACTGCGGGAATTTGCAACAATATATACGATCACTATTTTTGTTCTGGTGATACTGTTTTCTTCACACCTGATGGAAGTCTACGAGTTTTCCAGGAACACCAGAAAAAGAGAAATCCTGATAAATATTCTGTTTGGTGTTGTCACCTCTTTTTCACTGCTCTCCGTTGTATACTATCTGGATCCGGCAGTAATACTGGGCCGCGGCGTTCTGATCATATCGCTCTTTTTCTTTTCCTTTAGCCAGTTCATATGGCATGCAATCTATCTGGTCGGGAAGAATCACCCACGCTTTTTGCAAAGGGTTCTGGTCCTTGGAACAGGAGAATTGGCCGCCCAGGTCGGGGGGATGATTTCCTCGGGCAAGAGCAGTTTCATTCTGGCCGGCTATACGTCTTGCAACGGTTTTGAAAAGCAGGAGAACCGCCGTGAACTCGATCCAGTGCTAGTTCCACCGGATTCGATAGTCGGAGATAGTCATGATCTGCTCACCACCGCGATGCAGGTGCGTGCGGATCTGATTGTAGTGGCACTGTCTGAAAGACGTGGTCATTTTCCTCTCAGCGATGTTCTGAGATGCAAATTGAACAGCATTCAGATCGTGGATGCGCCCACATTATTCGAACGCATTCAGGGAAAGCTGATGCTTGAGGCGATTACTCCCAGCTGGTTCATATTTTCACAGGGTTTTCGCAGAACATCGCTTTTCAGCTTTTGCAAGCGGGCAGTTGATATATTTCTGTCCCTTTTGGGATTACTGCTGATACTTCCGTTTTTTCCGTTTATTGCGCTGGCAATTAAGCTGGATTCAAAAGGGCCCGTGCTATTCAGCCAACTGCGCGTAGGAAACAAGGAAAAACAGTTCCTGCTGTATAAGTTCAGGTCGATGCGTCAGGATGCTGAACAACGATCAGGAGCGGTTTGGGCGGAGAAAAACGATCCCAGGGTAACCAGGCTCGGCAAGTTTCTCAGGAATTCCAGAATCGATGAGATTCCTCAACTTATTAATGTGTTGAAAGGTGACATGAGCTTTGTCGGGCCTCGGCCCGAACGCCCTGAATTTGTGGAAAAACTGAAGCAGATTATCCCGTATTATTCTAAACGCCATTTCATACATCCGGGGCTGACCGGGTGGGCGCAGGTTCGCTATCCATACGGAGCCTCGGTTGAGGATGCCGTCGAAAAACTGCGCTATGACCTGTACTACATCAAAAACATCAGTCCCTTCCTGGATACGCTGATTTTCTTTGAAACCATCAAAGTGGTGCTTTTTGGTCGCGGAGTAAGATGAAGCGTCAAATGGATTTACATCTGACTACTTCCATGCCCATCACTTAATCCATGAATTGAATGTACTAAATAACATCTCCGGGAGTCGCTCCATGAAAATTAGAAACATGCTGTTAATTGCAGCCATGCTGCTGGTTTTACCAATTACAACACGGGCCGGTGATTATGTGATCGGTGAAGGTGACGTGCTTGATATCGCCGTATGGGGAGTAAAGGAACTATCGTTTCCCGCCAGAGTCAGGCCGGACGGTAAAATCACCGTTCCCGGATTGGGAGACGTGGCGGCCAGCGGACAAACACCCGCAGCTTTACAATCTTCATTAACCTTGAGGCTCAAAGAACTGGTGAAAAACCCGATTGTCACAGTCGCAGTGACCGGTATTACCAACAGCAAGGTCTACATTTTCGGCGGTGGAGTGAAATCGGGAGTATTCGAACTGCTTCAGCGCTCAACGCTTCTGCAACTGCTCTGTACTTTCGGAGAGGTAAAGTCGGCAGACCTCAAGAAGGCCTATCTACTCAGGAACGGCAAGAAGATCAAGGAAGATTTTCATCCTCTGATCGTAAATGGTGACACCAGTGGCGACGTTCAGCTTGAGTCGGGGGATTCGCTTTTTATACCTTTATTGCTGGATAAAAGCGTCTATGTGCTGGGGGCGGTCAACATGCCTAAGGCTATTGAGTACCGCGAGGGGATGACGGTCATGGAAGCTATACTTGAATCAGGTGGTTTTACAAAATTCGCTAGCCAGAATGATACACAGGTCCGTAGAAAGGAAGCCGAAGGCGAAGTATCGATTCCAGTCAAGGCAAAAGATATCATACAGGGTGGGAATATGGCTCAGAATGTCAAGCTCAAGCCGGGCGATTACATTATTGTCAAAGAAAGTATTTTTTGATTACGGTAGATTACCGACCATGAATTACCAGAACTACAAGATTTTTGGAGAAACAGATGGCATCCAGCGAATTTGATTACAAAAAATACCTGAATCTGGCCAGGAAGAACAAGCTGCTGTGCATCGTGACAGCACTGGCAATCATGACCGTCATAACGGTGGTGAGTTACTTGCTACCGAATAAATTTGAAGCAAAGAGCACCGTATTCATAGAGAAGAGTGTTATCTCGGAACTGTTGAAAGGACTGACATTTACACCTTCCGCTGAAGACAAGATCAAAGTGTTGTCGTATGCGCTCAACAGCCGCACCCTTATATCCAAAGTGTTGGACGAGTTGGATCTTAAGAAAAGTAGTGAGGCGGAGCAGGAAAAGCAGATTAAAAATATGCAGGACAATACACAGATCAAGATCAAGGACAGGGAAGGGCTTTTCATTATTTCTTTTAGGGACAAAAATCCCAAGTTTGCCCGTGATTATGTAAATGCGCTGGTAAGGCGCTACATAGATGAAAACACCTCCAGCAAAAGGCAAGAGTCCTATGGAGCAACCCAATTTGTTTCCGAACAGTTGACCGCATTCAAGGAAAAACTGGACAAATCGGAAGAAGCGGCCAACGCCTTTAAAAGCGGTTCCGGATCGATCGCCAGCATGGACCCTTCACTCTTGCTCAAGGACATCAATGACTCGCAGCAGCGTCTGGACGATTTGAGGATCCGTCAGACCCAGCTGGAAACGGCGCTGGCCGGCCTGAGCAAGGTAAGCTCAGCCCAGTCGAATATGCCGGCGCTACAGAAGAAGTTGCAGGAGTTGCAGTTGCAATACACCGACAACTACCCGGAAATACAACGGGTAAAAGAAGATATACGTGCCCTTGATGAGCAGCTCAAGAGTGGCCAGGGAGTTGCCAAGCCGGTTGATTCTCCCGAGTATGCGAAACTGGCTTCAGAACTCAGGGCGATTCGTCAGGCTGAAGCTAATCTCAGTAGCACCATCGCCAGAAATCGCGGCCTGCTGCATAACATACCTGCAGCAAAGGCGACGCTTGACAGTCTGGAGCGCGAGAAGCACTCACAGAAAACCCTCTATGAGGCGATGCTCGCGCGTCAAGGACAGTCCGAGGTCTCCAAGCAGATGGAAGTTCAGGACAAGTCCACCGTTTTCAGAGTTGTGGATCCGGCGGTACTGCCTTACAAGCCGGTCAGCCCCAATCGGGTTAAGATCATTCTTATGGGCATATTAGCCGGAATTGGTGGTGGTCTGGGGATTGTTCTGTTGAAGGACCAGATGGACAGTACCGTGAAAAATGTGGACATGGCCAAAAACTTCGGATTTTCGGTTCTGGCGGTTATTCCCAGGATCGAAGATCCGCAATTGCTGGTACTGCAGTCCAGGCGTGATCTCAAATTATATATTGCCGGCGTCTTATA
>JAURXC010000210.1 GCA_030654645.1 Deltaproteobacteria bacterium
GCTGGCAGGCAGGATGGCCTTGACGATCACGTTATAGGATGCCCCGGCTGCGAGAATGCCGGTGTCCGGTGTGCTGTTGGAGTTGGTGTCTATCAACGGGGTGACGCCATCGGATTTGTAGAGAACGAAGGATGTGCCGGCCGGGAAACTGCTGCCTCCCACGGAAGTATCGAAAGAGTCGCTGCCGTTGCCGCTGTTCCAGACGTAGGCGCTGAAAGTTACGGTGCTGCCCTGCAGAGCCGATGCGACCGTGATCGGCTCGCCGGTGCCGTCAACGTTGGAGGCGTTGCTGCCGTTGGCCACGACATTGGCGGACTGGTTGACGGTGAAAGGAGTCGGGTTGGTGGAACCGGTTTTGGGGCCGGAACCGTCATTGTAGCCGAAGGTTGCGGTGTTGTTGATAACTCCGGGGGCGGCGGATGCATTGACATTGACTTCGAATGTCAGCGTGCGGCTCTCACCCGGCAGAACCTGGTTGATCAGGGCGCTGACCGTGCCGGGGGTCGTGGCGGCATCGTAGTTGATGGTATAGGCGCCGAAAGTCTGCGCGCCGTCGGCGGCATCGGTCAGCGCGGTGGCGCCTGACACGCTCCAGCGGGCCTTGTCGCCGCCATTGTAGGTCATTCCGGCCGGAACCACGTCCGTGATGGTCAGGGCGGTGGCGGTGGCGTTACCGGTGTTGGTGTAGGTCAGGGTGTAGGTCAGTGGGCCGCTGCCCGGATTGCCGCTGCCGGGTGTGACCGCCTTGGTCATCACGACGATGGCGTTGCCGCTGACGTTGACGGTATCGGTGTTGGCAGCGTTGACGGCCGGGGTGAACAGACTGGCGGCTGTCAGCGTGATCGTGTCGGCGCTGCCGTCGGTCGATGCTCCCGAGATGGTGGCCGCGGCTATGAAGTTGAAGGATGCGCCGGGAGCCAGCGCTCCGCTGCTGGTGATGGCGGTAAAGCTGTCAGGAACTCCGTCGCCGTTGGCATCGGGATAGAGCGCGATATTAGTGAAGTTGATCGTGCCGCTGTTGGCATCGATCGCGGAGAGGTTGAAGCTGTCGCTGCCGTTGCCGGTGTTGGTCAGGGTGTGCGGGAAATAGACCGTGCCTCCGGCCGCGCCGATCTTGGTCTGGCTGGCGGTCAGGCTGAGGCTGGCAACCTGCTGGACGATGGTCTGGACCGTGTTGGAGGTCGCGGTGCGAACGACCGCCGAGGCGTCGGTGTAGGTGGCCGAAGCCTGGTTGCCGATCGAGGTGCCGGCCAGCGGCGCCGCCTGAACCGGTTGTGCCATGGTCATCACGACCAGGAACAGTATGGCGATCAGGAACGCCGTCATTACCATTGGCGGTGAATCTGATCCGGTTTTAAAACTTCTGGACGTCAACAGTTTCATTTTTCTCCCCCTTTTCTCTTTGCATCGGATTTTTTAACAGAATCGAGTTTTATAATTACCGGACCTTTCTGATTGTCCTTGATCTTCATGCGTGCGCTGACCGTTACCGCGGCGCCTGGCGCAAGGTCGCGCAAGTTCCAGCGCAGTGACCGGTATTCGTCTGTCGGCACTTCTTTGTTTGAAATTACTCCATAAGCCAGTTTAACCTTGCGAACCAGCGGGATAGCGGAAAAAACGCTTCCGTCGGTGCTGGCGCTTGCTCCGGCCGGGCTGGCCGAGTCCGCCACGAACTCCATTTCCGCCGGAATAGGCAGCGTGGCGGACACATTGCCGGCCGTAGCCGTGCCGCTGTTTTTGTAGGTAGCTCGATATTCGATGATTTCTCCCGGCTTTGCCGAGTCACCGCTGGAAATGCTCTCCTTGCCCTGGGAGCTTTTTACGATCCTCTTGGCGCTGAGCTGCACTTTTACTTCCGGTTGACCGGCGCTCCAGGCCGGCGCGATTGCAAGTGTCACTGACAGCAGAATCATGATTAAAATCCGCATTTAAATAATTCCCCCTATTCTGTACAAGTATGTATCTGAAAAACCTCTAATAAATTTACATTTGCATGTTAATCATAATAATTGTAGGAATATATATAAGTCTGAATACAAGAATCAAACCAATTTAGAACATTGTTGTTTTTTACATAGAATCACCCATGCAAAGGTAGGGTTTTTCCCCATGCTATTTTTCGTTAGCTCTAAATTATGATCCATTTCAAATCATCCATACCGCCAATTCGCGTTGTCATTGTAGAGGACGAAGAATTGATCCGCGAAGCGATCTGTATGCTGATCGGTTCCTTAAACGGTGTAATGGTGGCCGGATGTGCCGCCGATGGCCGGGAAGCTCTGAGAGTTGTGGCCGAGCAGTTGCCTGACGTCGTTCTGATGGATCTGCGCATGCCGGTGATGGATGGAATTGAGGCGACCAGGCGGATCAGGGAGAAGTATCCCACCATCAAGGTGCTGGCGCTGACCGCCCACAATGATATTCATGAGATTTCACGGGGAGTTGAAAGCGGGGTCAACGGCTACGTTTTGAAGAAACTGTCGTCGCGCGAATTGCTGGTTGCGATCGAGACTGTGATGGAAGGAAAGAGTTATTACTGTCCGGAAGTTGCCGAGGTGATGGCCAATGCGTATCTGAAGGAACGGGACCGCCGGCACTCGCCGATTATAACTCTATCTCCCCGGGAGTTGGAGGTGATCAAGCTGATTGCAGTCGGGTTGCGTACTAAAGAGGTCGCCGGGAAGCTTGGCATAAGTGAGAAAACAGTGGAAAAACACCGTTGTAATCTGCGGCTTAAACTTGGCGCGACAACCTCCGCCGAGATGATGCGCAAGTATCTGGAGCTATAAACTACTTCACCAGCTCCATCACACCCTCCGAATCACCCTCCCGGGATGCTTTCTCAATCCCGGCCCCCATCCGCTCTACTTCCGGCAGGTTAAACGCCATCCCCAGTCCCTTGATGCTGTGTCCGGCCCGAATTGCACATTCCATGTCACCCCGCTTGCAGGCGTCGGCGACCTCGTCGCGGCAAGCTGCAATGCGTTGGCTGACCCTGTCCAGCATTCCGCCGGTTATCGGTACGGCTGTTTCTTCCCCGGGTATTTCACTGCTTTCGTGGTGTGTCAGCCGCAAAATGCTCCTGATCAGTTCTCGTCGGCCGACCGGACGGGACAGGTATTCATCACATCCGGCGTCCAGCGCATTCTGTATGTCGTCGGCAAAAGCAGCGGCGGATATGGCTATGATCGGCATTCGTGCCGTGCCGGGGCCGCGTCTGTTCTCCTGCTCCCGAATGGTCTTTATCAGTGTGTCGCCATCGATGTTCGGCATGCATATATCCGTCAGCATGCAGTCGAATGTAACTGCTTCGAGAAGTTCCAGCGCATCGGCCGCTTGCAGGCAGGGTGTCAGGCAGAATGGTGTTCCCGCGAAATAGAACGAGAGCAGTTTCAGGTTATCCGGGATGTCGTCGACAGCCAGAATGCGGAGGCTGGGGAGTGTTTGCGGCAGGCATGCGTACTTGTCGTCCAGGCTGGATACATCGACCGGCGCCAGCTCAATCGTAAAACAGAAGATGCTGCCCTTGCCGCTGGCGCTGCTGACGGTAAGTTCACCTCCCATCAGTTCAACCAGACGGGATGCGATGGTCAGCCCCAATCCGGCCGAACCCGGCTGCGGAATCAAGCTGACAAACGGTGAAAAAATTTCACTTCTTCTGTCTGCCCGGATTCCCGCACCACTGTCTGTAACCATGAATCTGATCATGCCTTCGCCATTGGCGGGCTGCTCGACTGTAACTGTAACCGCCCCGCTGGATGTGAATTTCAATGCGTTTTCGATCAGGTTGGTCAGCACCTGTACAACTCTTCGCCGGTCACCGTTCACTGCCGGCGGCAATCCCTCCGCCACGTAAATCGTGAACTCAATCTGTTTTTGTGCAAACCTTGGAGCAAACAGGTCGTGAATGTGATTCATCATTTCCACAAGTCCGAACGGGGCCGGGGTCAGTTTGAGGCGCTCGGCTTCTATGGTTGACAGGTCGAGCAGGTCTTCCACCAGATGCTGCAGTGTGGCGCATGATTTTCGGAAGAGGTCGATGGAACGGCGTTGTTCCTGCATTTGCGCGAGTTCTTCCAATAATTCAGCTGCTCCGGACATGGCATGCAGAGGCGTACGCATCTCATGGCTGACCATGGCCAGAAATCGGGATTTGGCGCTGCTGGCTTCTTCGGCTGCAGTCATTGCAGCTCTGGTTGCCATTTCGGCCTGTTTCAGGTCGGAAATATCATGGAATTCTATTATCCGGCCCAGATATTTGCCGTGATGCTCCAGGGGGACAATGCTGACCATCCAGCCACGCCGTTGATCCACTGAGTCCTGGATCTGCTGTTTGAAAGCCGTTGGTGGAAAGTTTGATATAAACGCATTGAATTCGGGGAAGCGCTGTTTGACAGCATCCAGCGTGGCTGTTTCTTCCGAAGTCTCCCCGGAATCGAACAGCTTGCGGGCAGAGCGGTTGGAGTCGATCAGCCTGCTCCTCGCATCCAGAATCAGCACCGGGTGACCCAGGTTTTCAAAAAGTACCGAACGGGCAATCGGAACGATCGTCAATAAACGATAACGGAAAATTGCCAGAAAATAACAGAGTGTCGATAACCAGAAGACCGATGGTACAAAGTTGAAGCCTTTTAAGGGGGTGATCCGGAACAGATGCACCGTGAATGGCACCAGCGTGCCTGCCAGCAGCAGTGCCAGCCGCCTGCGATCAATCCCGGCTTCCCTGATCAGGCCCGCCAGCATCAATGCTTGCGCTAATGCATACAGCAGCATGGTGTAGATGATGTGCAGATTGTATAGCGGCCCGCTTTTGAAGCCCATTACCAGCAGCGGCCCGCTCCGGATAACTGCTGTAGAATAACAGGTGAGATTGTGAAGCTCGTTTGTCCAGATAGCAATGATTGTTAGCGCTGGAACCAGCAATACCAGCTGTAAGAGACGTTTTGTCTTCCAGTGCCCGAATCCGGAAGCTTCAAGGGCCAGCGAGAGAGTGAAAGGGCCGAGCAGGGCCGCGCAGGTCGTGCCGATCTTGAAGAGTTGCAGTTTAAGCCACAACTCGGTCGCGGCGGTTTGCAGGGTGAACACAAAGGCCCACAGCGTCAGTATCATGATGATACTCAATACGGGTTGCGCCAGAGTCTCCCTGCGATGCCGGAAGATATACCAGCAGAGCGCGAAGGAAATCAGCGTCGAGAAAAAAGGGAGGATCAGATAATGGCTGTAGTAAAACATGGCGGGACTATGGCTAAAAAAACAATTTCTGGCAATACTGATTTTGTTTCTTTTTTAACGTCCATAAGTCCGCTGCTGGAAAAGTTCAAGCCCCCTCGACACTGTTAAAGCGGTTGTCAGGGGGGCTTGAATGGATTGAGGAATCTTATTGCCGGTACACTGCTCGGTCAGGTTTTCACGGAATTGTCGGCATCGCTGATCAGT
>JAURXC010000214.1 GCA_030654645.1 Deltaproteobacteria bacterium
CGAAATTTAAAGCATGCATGTGATCAACGTGCGGAAAGGAGATGAACAAATGAAGAAGAGAACTTATATCAAGCCCCGTGTAGTTGGTTCCGCTGACGTTCATCCTTGCTGATGCATGGAAAAGGGGGCCAGATGTCAAGCATCTCGCCCCCTTACTTAATTTCAGAATCAATGAATATCAGACGCTTTTATATGGGCAACTGTTAGAATGCACGTAAACAACGCTACGAATTCACGCATTGATCCGCGAAGTAAAATACCGTCACGGCGCTGTTACATTGACAACCTGGCTTCCATCTCCACCATGGTTGATCACCTGAATGCGAAAATCCTTGTTGGTCGATGAATAGGGATAACGCTGATAAACCAGCCTGGTACAATCAATGAAAATCAGCTTTTCCCTCTCGATCATCTCCTGCCCGCCCTTTCCGCCTATTCTCTGGCCATCGACATAGATCGCCGAGTTTTGCTGAAAGTTCCTGCCATGGATATTCAGTTCGTAATAATTGACAAACTCGTTTCCAATTGTAACCTGGCTGATTTCAGGCTTGCTTTCAATAATCAGGGTTCTCGGCAGGGAACCATTTTCCGGATCGTTTTTTACCGTGATCTGATGAATACCGCTTGAAGCGGAAGGCGCCGTGAATACAATCTGTTCCGGGGAAATGAAGCGGCTGTTGATCACAGCCCCGTCAAACAAAAGTGAAGATGTTTCGCTGAAGTTTTTTCCGTTGGCGGCCACCTCGCGCTCTCCACCTTGCGCGCAGGCGCTGACGCTTTCCGGAACAATCGACAACAGCACCGGACGAAGCGCTTGAACGGTAAAGTTATAGACTCTGCCGGTAATGCCGTCGTTACGCTTTACGTACAGCGCATACAAACCCGCCTCAAGCTGGGGAAGGTGAAATTCCAGCTGTTTGCCATCGGTCACCTTTGCGGGAATCTCGGTACTCCCCAGATAAACCGTCGATTGTTCTCCAAAACCGCTCCCGAAGATGGTTACTTTGCCACCCGGTTCCGACTGGGCCGGTATTATGCTGAGAATTGTGGGAGCGGCGGGATTGAGCGGCGGAACCGGAGCGGTCACGGACGGAACAGAGCTCTTCTGCTTTATACGTTGCGGACGCTCAGCCGCGACTGCTGTTGAAGCGAGGGCGAAGCATGAAAGGGACAGCAGAAGAATCTTAAGGTTGCGTACCATAATGTTGAATCTCCTTATCGATCAGCGTTTAACCGTCATGGCCAACCACACACCCACCAGGCAGAAAATGACATTTGCTCCCCAGGCCGCCGCCACAGCCGGCAGAACACCGCTACGACCATATGACAGGAGCACGGCATTGATGACAAAATATCCGAAACCGATCCCAACGCTGGCTCCGATCCCCAGGGCGACTCCGCCCGAGCGGCTGTTGCGCATTGCAAACGGAATTCCCAGTACAACCATCACAAAAGCCGCAAACGGCGACGATATCTTGGAATGCATCATGGTCATGTAGCGAAAGGCCTGGTAGCCTCCGCGCCGAAGGTTTTCCGCGTATTCGCGAAGCTTGCGGTAACTCAGGTTGTCGGCATTGTTATCCAGCACCTTGAGATCATCAACCTTGAGGTTGAGCGCAACGTCCATGCTTGGAACAGCGGTTGCCCGGTACCCAGTACCGACGCTGAAATCCTTGACTTGCAACTGTCGGAGGGTCCAGTGACCGTCCTTGAATTCAGCCCGATCGGCATCAATCCGGCTCACCGGAGTCAGGGAATCATCAAGCGTCCAGACCGTGACCCCTTTAAGCATACGTTTTTGAGGATCGAAGGCGCGCGCCTGGATTATCATCGAATCGTTCCTGAACCAGATATTGTTAAGCTTGAAGACAGCATTGACTCCCTGCTTCTTGATCCTGACCCGCTCGATATAGTCCATCCGTTCGTAACTTTTCGGAACAAGCATCTCGGCATTGACAAGCAGCAGGACGCTTCCGGCAAGCCCCAGCATCAGCATCGGCAGCGAAATACGAAGAAGACTGATGCCGCAACTCCGCATCGCGGTTATCTCCGAACTCCGCGACAGCAGCCCCAGGGTCAGGAGGGTCGCCATCAAAGTTGAAAAAGCGGCGGTCTGCCCGACCATTTCCGGCAGTTTGTTGAGAAAGAAAGTTGCAATGTCGCTGATTGCGCCACCGGCACGAAGGTAGCGCGGGATTTTATCCATCATGTCCAGAACCAGATAGATCGCCACGAAACTGCCAAGACAGAGGGCAAACAGCCGCAGCCATGTAACGGCAATATATCGATTCAGGATCGACATGTCAGCTCGTCCTCCCCTTCAGGAAAGCGATGATACCCGCAAACGAGGGAAACGGTATGCTCCGTTCGAGTGACGCCAGCCGCAGCAGATACCAGCCGATGCCCATGAAAACCATGTTGGGCAGCCATAATGCAATCACGGGTGGAATGCTCCCCTTTTCAGCCAGTGTCCTTACCAATGAAAGCATCAGGTAATAGGCCAGGAGTATGCCGATGCTGACCGAAAAACCGGCCGATTTTCCGGAACGTCGGTTCTGGATTCCAAGCGGCACGGCGATGAAGGCGAATACCAGCGATGCGAATGGAAATGCGAAGCGGCTGTGAAGCTCCGACATCATCTTCAAACGGGTTCGCTGAGCCGTGGCAGGATCACCGATCTGGCGCCTCAACTCGGCAACATCCATATCAAGTTCGTTTAGAGTTATACCCGCGGCAGTTCCCTCTCCTCCTACCGACATGATATATTCGCCAAAATTAACCAGACGGTACTCGCCCTCCTTGCCGGCCGCATGAATACTTCCGTCAACCAGCGACAACCGCAGCGCCTGGCGTCCGGCTCCGCCGGTGACCGCCCCCTGCCGGGCAAATATAGTCATCGGCCGTTCCTGGTTACGGCCATCGTGTATGACAATCCCCTTCAAAATCTGCTTCTGATCGTCATATTGGTCCGTATAAAGGATCACGCCGGGTATTTCATCCCAGAACACCTTTTCACGTATCGTGGCCGCGGCATTCTGTTTCAGCACCTTGATGCTCAGCTCCTTGAAAGAGCTGTTGCCCCACGGCACTCCAACCATGCTGGCCGACAATGCCAGCAGAGCCGCAAACAGTGCACAGAAAAGGACCGGAGGCATGATCTGAACCAGGCTCACGCCGCTGGCCTTGATGATTGTGATCTCGTTATCGGCGGAAAGCCTTCCGAACGCCAGCAGCACGGCCAGCAGAAAAGCCATCGGAATGGTGAACACCAGGAAGGACGGCATCAGATAGATGATCATTCTTGCGACATCCACAAAAGGAACGCCACGGGAAACAACCAACTCGGTGAGTTTGATCAGGCGCCCCATCAGCAAGATCAGCGTGAAGACGATAATGCCAAGCAAAAAGAGCGATGCAATTTCGCGAACTATGTAAAAGCTGAGAATGCGTTTCATTGGGGTGGATGATACATGAGAGGCGGGTGGGTGTAAAGCCGTTCCGCATACAACCGCGGGACTCCGTTTACCGGAATCCCGCGGCAAAAGCGTTTAATCTGGTACGAAAGTATCTATGCTGCCCACAAACCATGCAGATTGCAGTACTCACGCGCGGTCAGGCTCGATGCGGTGACATTGAAAGTGGCGGTTGCAACCTCGCCCGGCTTCAGGAACTGGCGGTAAGCTTTCCCGTCGGCTATCAGCTCGATCCATTCGATGTAGTGTTTTTCCTCCATCGGATGAGGAACGGAACCGACCGTGACTTTTACAATCCCATCACCAACCTCGATCACCGGCACATGCTTTTCCTTGGCCGCATCAACAGTATTTTCAGTCATCAGTTTCATTTCCTGACCACAGCAGACAAGATCGCCACCGCCGGCGTGGATCACCTCGACAATATTACCGCACAGTTCACATTTGTAGACTTCAAGAAGCTTCGGCATGGTGTTTTCTCCTTTGTAATTTAGATTTGGAATTTTGGTCGCACCGCAAAGGCGACAAATATTATCTTTTATATACCTTACTATTTCTAAATTGCAAGCTTGAAATAAAAAAAAGGGGATGCGTTTCCGCATCCCCCGATATCATTTTATATTGAAAACTTAGGCCAGCTTGCGGCCACCTTCTGCAGCCCACTTCTCAAGCATTGCGGTAGTAACGGACTTCGGACGCTCGATGGCGTAGCCGAGACCACGGTCCCAAGTGATGTTGGCCATGCAGCCAAGCGCGCGGCCTACGCCGAACAGAACAGTGTAGAAATCCCACTCTTTGAGGCCGTAGTACCACTGGATAACGCCGGACTGTGCATCAACGTT
>JAURXC010000220.1 GCA_030654645.1 Deltaproteobacteria bacterium
CTTGTACATAATGTGGCCGTAACCGTAGCCAATGTGCTGATCTACGGCGAGAGCGGAACTGGTAAAGAGCTCATCGCAAAAGTCATTCATCTTCTTAGCCGCAGGTGCAAAGGAAGTTTCATCCCGATAAACTGTGCCGCAATCCCGGAAAATCTTTTGGAAAGTGAACTCTTCGGCCACGAAAAGGGGGCTTTTACAGGGGCAATCCAGAGCAGGAAAGGGAAATTTGAACTTGCAGAAGGCGGTACTATCTTTCTGGATGAAATCGGAGAGATGCCGCTTTTGCTTCAGGCCAAGCTTCTGCGTGTATTGCAGGAGCGGGTCTTTGAGCGTGTCGGCGGCAGTAAAGAGATCAAAGCCGATGTGCGAGTCATAGCAGCTACCAACCGTAACCTGAATATCGAGGTTGCACAGAAACGTTTCCGTGAAGATCTCTACTATCGCCTCAACGTATTTCCCATGCATCTTCCTTCGCTCCGTGAGCGTCTCGATTGCCTGTCATATCTGGCAGATTTTTTTCTCCAACGCTTCAACCTGCAGAACAACAAGAAAATTAAAGGTATTGATCAGGAGGCTTTGTTGCGACTTGGCGCCTACTCATGGCCCGGAAATATCCGCGAGTTGCAGAATGTCATGGAACGGGCGGTGATCCTGGCGCAGGATATGATCAGGTGCAGTCATCTCCCGGAGCATCTCCTGCAAGCAGACGTGCCCGATATGCTTGAGAGCCGCGAAATGCTCAAATCGGTGGAACGAAAGATGATCATCAACGCCTTGGAAAAACAGGGCGGCAACCGCAGGCTTGCAGCTGAAGCGCTACATATTTCCCGACGCTCCCTTCAGTACAAACTGAAAGAATTCGGACTGCTCGATGAAGAGTAGGAAGCGGTGCAAAATCATTCACATCTGGTGCAAGAAACTGCACCGTATTTATGATCCGTTGTAGGTGCAGCCGGTATTTTCATGGCCATCCGCGTGGATCACAACAAATCTTGAAAAAATAACTTGCTGCAATTACTGATATAATCTGGACTATAACGCAGCAATGGCATTGTTTACTAACTTGATTGGCAATTGGCACCGACATTGCTACTACATCGAAAGAAGTTTATATCTGCCGGAGGTTTTTATGAAAACAATGAAAGTAGTCGTAGTAGTAGCCATGTTGACCGCCTTTGCCACAGTTGCATCTGCAGCAATGACAAGGGGAACCATGTCCAAGCCTTGTCCAAGCCCCACCCCGATTATGAAGCCGATG
>JAURXC010000240.1 GCA_030654645.1 Deltaproteobacteria bacterium
AAATTATTTGCCGGGCCTGAAAGCAGTTCCACCAGTTTTTGGCTGATTTTATCGGGAGGAAACACAAAATCCACCGAGCCGGTGTCCAGGGCGGCCTTGGGCATGCCGTAGATTGCCGACGACTCCTGGTCCTGGGCGATGTTCACCCCTCCGATCGCCTTGATATGACGGACCCCCTCGGCGCCATCCTTGCCCATGCCGGTCAGTATCACTCCGATTATACGTTTACGCCTCAACGGCTTGAGCAATGATTGCATCGCCACGTCAACGGAAGGCTGGACAAAATTGACCCGTGGCCCTTCCGTCAGGATTATGCGGCTGTTCCCTTCCAGCGTGAGGTGATACCCTCCCGGAGCCAGGTAAATCCGCCCACGTCGGAGATACTCTCCATCCTCCGCCAGGGTGACCGGCATCGAGGCCAAATTGCCAAGACTTCTTGCTATGCGGTAGTCCATTCCGGTTGGAATGTGCAGAACGATCACCAGGGCCGCGTTCAACGGAGGCAGATCGGCAAACAGGCGCTTGAGAGCGATCGGACCACCGGTCGAAACCCCGATCATTACAATATTATTTGCGGTCATGCCCCGTTGTTCTCCGTTTTCAGGAGACTCCGGTAATAGCGGAGAGAATCCAACAGGTTGTCGGCATTGAAAGGTTTGGTTATATAATCGGTGACATACTCCTGCAGCCCCTCCATCTTTTCATCCGGAGTGTCCATCGCCGTCAGCATCACGATGACATTGCCTTCGTAGAGACCCTGTTCCAAGATCTTGCGGATCGTATCCCATCCATCCATTCCGGGCATCATTATGTCCATCAGAATCACCCCGCTGAAGCCGGCCTTCAGGTGACGCAGGCACTCTTCTCCGCCGGCTGCGGTGACAATATCCATCCCCTCCGTCTCCAGCAGAATCTCGACCGCTTCCCTGATCATATCCTCATCATCTACAATCATTATCCTGCTATCCATTAGCTATCATCTCCTTTTCGCCATAAGCGACACCGGCAAACTGCTTATCTATAGTGAATAAAATACTGGCGCCATGCCCCAACCCGGCGCTTTCGGCCCAGATCCTGCCGTTGTGGTTCCGGACGATCCGCTTGCAGATCGAGAGACCGAGACCGGATGCTTCAAGGTTATGACGGGATTCATCTGCCTTGAAAAACTCGTCGAAGATCAGCTCAAGATGATCCGGAGCAATACCGATACCGTTATCTGTTATCGACACGGTTACGGTTTCAGCGCACTGTTCCGCGCTAATCCGGACAAGTCCGTTTTCCGGTGAATAACACACGGCGTTCGAGATCAGATTGGCAAACAGTTCATTTATCTGGTCCGGCACGACCTGAACCACAAGCGCGGGGTCAATTTCATTTCGGCAATCGATATTCTTGTCGGCAAGCAGACCGGCTCTTGCAGCCAGACATTCATTAACCGCTGAATAAAGCGGAATGGATTCCAGTTCATACGGCCTGATATCGTACGAAAGCTTGACGAGCATCCTGGTTTTATCGGTCAACTCCTTGATGGAGCTGATGTTCCTGCAGCAGATATCCAGCATCTTTTTAAGATTGGGATCGGCGACCCGTTGCCTGACCAGCGGCAAAAGCGCAAACAGAGGGGTAAGCGGAGTTTTCAGGTCATGTCCCAGCCTGACCATGAAGGACTCCATCATGCGGGCATGGTGGAGTTGCGCCTCCATTCGGGACTTTTCGTGCTCCGCCCTGCGGTTTTCGGTAATATCACGGATAGATTCGATACCGCCGACCCGGTTGCCGGACTTGTCAAACAGCGGCGTGGCTGTACCCCAGAAGTAGCGGGTCTCTCCATTGCGGAACGCCGGAACGCGCGCTTCCGCCGAAAGGGTTGATCCTTCCCTTTTGATGGTTGTGTAATCGCGGCTTATGACATCCAGATCCTCGTCAATCAGGTCAATCAGAATCGGTCTGGGCTCTCCATAGAATGGAATCGAATAGATGTGATTGCCGTTGCCCATCACATCTTGCTTTTTCAGTCCGGTCATGTTTTCCATGGCCCGGTTCCAGGCGATCACCCGTTTTTCCCGGTCCACAACGAAAGTAGCGTCCGGCAGGAACTCGACAATGTCCAGCAACTGCTGGTAAGCGCTTTTCGCTTCCTCTTCGGCCACCTTGCGTTCGGTAATGTCCCGAAACGACCAGAGCCGCCCGTAATAACGGCCGTCGGCGCCGATCAACGACACTGTATAACGGTCCAGGGTCTTTCCGCCCAACATGGCTAGTTCATCACGGCAACTCTCCTGGCGATGCTGGTACAGGTATCGGACCTTTTCCAGAAAACCTTCGGGATCGACCATGCGACCCGTCACATACGCCAGGACCGGCTCGTCGTCCTTCGACTCCGCCAGGTGTGGCGGAAGCCCCATGATCTCGATGAAGCGGCGATTGAACGACAGTATTCTGGCGTTTTCATCAACCACCAGAATCCCGTCTATCGAAGCTTCCTGCTGTGTGGACAGCAGCAGGTTCCGAAATTCCAGTGCAACCTCGGCTTTCTTGCGCTCGGTGATGTCAATCACGACACCTACCAACCCACCCACGGCGCCATGGCTTTCGTTGAAAGTGGCCTTGTTGAAAATGGCGTCGCGCAGTGTGCCGTCGGCATACCTGACAACGGTTTCATAGGCTTGCATGCCAGGATTTTCAAGCAGGGCCCGGTCCTGCTGCTGATATCGGTCAGCCAGCTCCACCGGCCAGAGCTCATGGGGCGTCTTGCCGATCAGTTGCTCCCGGCTGAAGCCTACATACGCTTCAAAGGCCTTGTTGCAGCCGAGATAACGGCAGCTGGCATCCTTGAAAAAGACCGGGGTCGGAATGGTATCCAGAAGCGTCTGCTGAAATCGCCCCTGATTTTCATTTTCAGCTTCAACCCGCTTCATCGCCAGCCCCATCAGGGTCAACAACAACACGGAACCGGCCACAATACCAGACAGCACCAGAGTCAGGTGCGTTTTCATCACATGCAGGCGGGTCAGGAATTCCCCCTCCTTGATCCCGACAAAAAGAACGCCGATAACCTCTCCCTTCCGATTCCGGATCGGGTCGTAGGCGGTCAGATAGGGAGAGCCGAGGATGGTAGTTGCGCCGCGATAGGATACCCCCTGTTTGAAAATGGCGTCATGGGCCGCCCCCACCAACCGGCTCCCCAGAGCCCGTTTCCCATCGGCATCAAGCACGTTGGTCGAGACCCGTTCGTCGCCCATGAAAATTGTGGCCACCCCTCCGAAGATCGCTTGAATCTTGTCCGGCAGCTCTGAATTGCCGTTAACCGCATAATCACCGGCCAGCAGTGTCCCATTGACAACCCGGTAATCCGTCCCCTTGGTCGCAAGCAGCTGCCAGAAGGTACGGATGCTGATTTCCAGCCTCTCGCGTTCATTCCTCGCTTCATTGTCATGATAGCGGTCAAGAGAGTAAAAGCCGAACAGCGTGATGCTCAGTATCGCGATCAGGGAACTTGCCAGAATGTATTTGGTAACAGGCTTCATCTTGCCGATCCTTCATGACTCCATCAATGTTGGTTTTGCCCCATTAAATTGAACCGCCCAATGCCAGCAGGCCCCTGACCTTGGCCATCAACGCATCCAGGGTGAACGGTTTCTGCAGGAAATGGATTCCCTCTTCCAACGCGCCGGCGTTCACGATGATGTTGTTGGTATAGCCCGACATGTACAGGACCCTGTCTATTTCAGGCCGCTCGGCGCTAATGCGTTCGAAAAGCTGCTGGCCGTTCATGCCCGGCATGACTACATCGGTTATCAGCAGGTCGATTTTTTCCGGGATCCTCCTGACAAGTTCCAGAGCCTGTTCCGGATGCTCCCCGACATAAACCCTGTATCCAAGCCCTTCCAGCAACTCGGCCGTCATACCGCGCACCATTTCGTTATCCTCTACCAGCAGGATTGTTTCGCTACCGCTATAATCGGAAGCCGGACCGGCCAGAATAACGTCGGAACGTCCCGGCTGCTCATCCACCAGCGGGAAGTAAATCTTGAAAATTGTGCCGCTATCTTCCGTGCTGACCGCGGCGATGTACCCGTTATGCTGCTTAACGATGCCGTACACGTTGGCCAGGCCGAGTCCGGTTCCGTGCCCCACCGGCTTGGTGGTAAAAAACGGCTCGAAGATGTGTCTCAAGGTCTCATCGTTCATGCCGCAACCGTTGTCGCTGAACGACAAAAGGATATAATCTCCGGCCCGCATGCCCGGATGCAGCCGGGCATATTCGTCGTCGATCATCACCTGTCCGGTTTCTATAACGATCTCGCCTGTGTCGCTGATGGCATCCTGGGCGTTGATGGCCAGATTGAGGATCACCTGATCCAGCTTTGAGCGATCGGCGCGGATGACAGCGGCCTGTGAGGAAAGCCGCAGATTGATATCGATGCTTTCGCGCAGTGTCCGTCGCAAAATGGCGTAAAACGATGAAATGGCGTCGTTAAGATCGATCACCTGCATCTGCATCACCTGTTTACGACCGAAGCTGAGCAGTTGCTGGGTCAGGTCACGCGCCTTGTGGGAGGCTCCGATGATGCCATCGACTCTGGAAAGCAGCTTTTCGTCATTCGGCAAGGCCCTTTTGAGCATGTCGGCATAGAGGATAATAGGTGTCAGCAGGTTGTTGAAATCGTGGGCCACCCCTCCGGCCAGGTGGCCGATCGCCTCCATCTTCTGCGACTGGCTCAAGCGGTGCTCCAACTCTTCCCGTTCAACCTCGTTTCTGCTCCGCTCGATGGCAATGCCGGCAAATGCCGAGGCCTGTTCAATCAGACTGATTTCAGCCGTTCCCGGGGTCGCCGGCCGGAGATGGTAAATCGCAAAAGTTCCCAGCAACTCACCGGCGGCGGAAAGGATCGGCTCCGACCAGCACGAGCGGAGTCCCGCCTCCCGCGCCGGCCTGAACCCGCTCCAGAAGGGATGGACATCGATATCCTCGACCACGACCCGCTCCTTGCGGAACGCGGCGGTGCCGCAAGAGCCAATCCCTTCGCCGATCCTGGTGCGGTTGACAGCGGCATTGTAGGAATCCGGCAGGTTGGGCGCAGCGCCGTGCAGCAGGCGCAAGCCGTCATCATCAACCAGCATGATCGAACATAGTGCGCCCGGACTCTCCGCTTCGATGGCGGTGCAAATGAAAGCGAGCAATAGGGACAGCGGCTCGCCGCGGGCAATCCGCTCCAAGATCTCGGCACGGTTCTGACCACCCTGTTCGGCTTTTTTCAGATCATCGATATTCTTGACGATATACACCGCCTTGATGATCTCTCCGATATCGGAAAAAATCGGATCAACAGCGATTTCATACCACCTGTTATGCAAGTTGGCCTGTACGGAAGCTCGTTTGCAGGTTTTCAGCATGATTTCAAACGGGCAGTCACTGCGCGGCAAGATCTTATCGTAGGTTGCCTGACAACAGTGCAAGCCGATCAAACCTTCGGGCGTTTTGCCGAAGATAGCCTGTGAGGCCTGGTTGGCGCTGATAATCCGGCGATCCATGTCCAGAACCATGATCGCATCCTCAACGGCATCGAAGGTGCCCCGCCATTCCTTGACCACGGTCATGATCCTGTCGGCCTTGGCGGACAGTTGTTCCTGCTGTTCCTCGAGTTTGATCGAGGAGGATTCGAGGCGCCGGAGTTGACGGAGAAAGAGGACCGAAAGCAGCGCGGCCAGGGCGACCAGCAGCGCGGCAATGCCCCCCTGCACATAGAGAGTGCCGAGCCAGGGCGCCACCACCTCGTCCTTGTCGAAAGAGACTATGGAAACCACCGGCAAAGCGGACAGCTTACTGTAGGAGACAATTCGCGCGGTTTTATCGATCGGTGAAGTATCGGTATGGAATGTGCCCGAAGATGCATTGACCAGGTATTTTTTAAATACAACCGCCTGTTTGAAATCGGCAAGTAAAACCTTTTCGGAAAACGGCTCAACTACGAGCACATCGCTGACAAGCGTGGAGAGCAGGATGCGCCCCTTCTTGCCGACATCGATGGTTTTATAGAATTTTTGAAAGTAACTGACATCAAATCCCACGGCTATCAGTCCGATGAAGCGTCCGTCCGGGCTTCTCAGCGGGCGGGAAAAGTTGAAACGCCATCTGCCGTCAATTCGACTCTTGTACGGTTTTGAAATGAACAGCCCGGAAGCGGAGTTATCACGATGATGGATAAAATAATCCCGATCCGACAGGTCGATACTCTTCGTGCGGTATTCCTGGGAATGGGCAACGACCTTGCCATGCTCGTCAATCACGAACACGGAATTGAAGCTTGAACTGTCATTTACACTTTTTCTGAGCAGCTTATGGAAATGTGGTTGCAGGGGATATTGGATACCGCCGTTTTCTTCTATCTCCGCGGCCAGTTGCTTGAGGGTATTGTCCGACTGCGCAAAAACGCGCTCGGCGTGTTCCTTGAGAGCGCCGGCATAACTGGAAGATCGCTTTTCGGCATCGTGAATCACAAACCGGTATTCACGTGTGCTGTTCCAGCAGAAAAGTCCCGCCAGCACCAGCAACACACCGGAAACCGATATGATGTATCTGAGTCTGATTTTGTTGTAATAGTTCGATGACATTTAGACTCCCAAGCTACTCACTTCCTGGCGACAACCCATTCACACCCTGAAACCCGGCTTGCCCTGTGACGACAACCAGACCGACAGCCGCCTGGACATATCCTGAAGCGGAACCACCTCGTCAACTCCACCTCTGCCAAGGCTTCCACGGACATACAGGTCATGAGCTAAATACTATGGGCACTCCGCCCGTTTTCATTAATTGTAAAGCCGATGGTTGTCCCCCTGCCGAGTCCGGGGCTTTCAGCCCAGATCCGGCCATGGTGATTGCGAACAATCCGCTTGCAGATGGCAAGCCCGAGACCGGGGGCGTCCAGGTCATGACGCGATTCATCCACCTTGAAGAACTCATCAAAGATGCGTTCCAGATGGTCGTTTTCCAGACCAATGCCGTCATCATGCACCTCTATCGTCACCATCCCGTTATACTTTTCGGCAGAGATCTGGATGTTCCCGTTTTCCGTTGAAAAACGGACGGCGTTCGAGATCAGGTTGCCGAAGAGTACTTTGAGTTGCCCCGGCATGCCCTGAACTACAAGCGTGGGATCAAGCTCATTTTGACAAGTAAGATGCTTTTGAGCCAAAATCCCTGCACTCTCGGCAATGGACTGTTCCACAACTGAAGCAAGTGTGATGCTCCCCAACTCGCCAGTTTCAATCGCAGCAAAGAGAGTAACCAGCAAGCTGGCATTATCCGCAAGTTTCTTAATATTGGCGGTACTTTCGCAACAGAGGTCCACCATCTTTCTCAATTCATGATTTTCAACCCGCTTACCGATAACCGGTAGCAGAATGGTCAACGGTGTCAGCGGAGTTCTGAGGTCATGACTCAGCATGGTTATCAGTCCGTCTTTCCGGGCGTTCAGAGCAACCAGTTCATTCGTCATTCTAGCCAACTCGGTGATATCCTGAGTGTAGCCGACTATACTCCCCCGCATTCCATCCACCAGCATCACACTCCCCTTGGAACGCATGGTACGAATTTCACCGTCCGGCCGAATCAGTAAAAACTCAACATCATATCCTTCCTTGGCCTCGACCGCTTGTTCGATGACGGAGCGGACGCGGGGGAGATCTTTGGGATGCACCAGGGTATAAAAGGTTTCCAGGCTTGGTTTGGCGCCTGACTTAGTAAGCCCGAAGAGGGTGTAAAGATTGTCCGACCAGCAACAGACACCGCTTTCGAGATGCCGCTGCCAACTTCCCATCCGGGCAGCCACTTGCGCGACATCCAGGTTCAGGTTGGCCATTTTCAGGCGTTGTCGCGACAGCAGTAGAAAACCGGCCAGAATATACAGCACCGCTATCAACCCCGTACCGATCAGCGCATTCTTTTCCTTTTGCCGAGCGATATGACGAATGTCCGGCGCATCCATCCTGACCGACAGCATTTTCAACGGCCTGCCATCAAGCCCCTGAAGGTCACGGGAAAAGACAATGATGCCCTGACGGGGATCCGTCACCGCTTCGGCTGTGGTATCCGCATGCTCCTTCAGATAAACGGTGCTGTGTGCCGAGTACGACAATTCGCCAAGATATTTTTCATCCAGCAGCACACCTGCCAGCAAAAAACCCGATGCCCCACCTTCACCTGAGTTTTTTGACGATCGGATCGGCGACGCGTAAATCTCCATCACGCCCTGCGGAGTCGCGATATAAAACTGGGCATAGTTGTTGCCGCGGCTAATCAGGGACTCAACCCGGCTCACAGCCAAGGGAAACGGAGCCCCCGGCTGGCCACCGGAACCGACCTTCTGGACGGAACGGATCAGGATGCCATCTTTGCGATAGACCCAAAGGGACTGGTAGTTGTAAGTGGCAAAGCTGGAATCGAGATTATCCAGCGCCCACTTATCAGTTGGAGATCCGACGTATTTAACTAACTCATCCCAGTAACTGTAATCTTTCACCATCTTTTCGACGGGGCTGTTCTTCATCTTGCGCAGCTCGTCGAACAGGGTTTCCTTTTCAACCATCCGCTCCTTGAGCAACAGGTTCAGGTGACTCGAATCGTCATAGAGGATGGTTGATAACCCGGCAAGCAGGGTAAAGGCTAAGATAGCGGCTATTGCAGTATTTCTGTTTATGTTCATATCATCTCTTGAATGGCGCTTTTGGCAGCTGACAGAACTTACATCACACCCTGAAACCTCGCTTACCTTGGGATGACAACCAGACCGACAGCCGTCTGGACATATCCTGAAGCGGAACCACCTCGTCAACTCCACCACGGGCAATGGCTTCTTTCGGCATGCCGAAAACCACGCAGCTCTCCTCATCCTGAGCCAGGGTATAGGCTCCGGCCTGGTGCATTTCCAGCATGCCTGCCGCGCCGTCATCACCCATGCCGGTCATGATGATTCCGATCGCGTTTTTGCCGGCGCAGTTGGCGGCCGAACGGAACAGTACATCAACCGATGGCCGGTGACGGCTCACTGCGGGACCGTCCGAGAGTTCAGCTATATAATTTGCGCCGCTCCTCTTCAAAAGCAGGTGGCGATTGCCGGGAGCCAGGTAACCATGCCCCGGCAAAACCCGTTCGCCATGCTCGGCCTCCTTTACCGCTATCCTGCAGAGGCTGTCGAGTCGCTTTGCAAAGGTCTTGGTAAACGTTTCCGGCATATGCTGGGTAATCAAAACAGCCGGACAATCGGCGGGCATATCCACCAGAAGAGTTTTCAGAGCCTCGGTGCCTCCGGTGGAGGCGCCCAGGATAATGACCTTCTCGGTAGTGGAAAAGGTCCGATGCTCGGCGGCCAGCACGACATCGGCGCTGTTTTTCTGTTCGACCGCAATATGTGCGGCGCTGATCGTTGCCGGTCGCCGCATACGCGCCCTGGCCGCTCCACGGATCTTGTCGGTCAGTTCCACGGCATACTCCTGCAGGCCGTTGCGAATGTCGATCTTGGGCTTTGTAACAAAATCAAACGCTCCCAGTTCCAAGGCATGCAAGGTGATCGAAGAACTCTTCTCCGTCAGCGAAGACACCATCACCACCGGCATTGGACGCAGACGCATCAGCTTCTCCAGAAAAGCCAGACCATCCATCTTCGGCATTTCCACATCCAGTGTAAGCACGTCCGGGTTGAGCGCCTTGATCTTTTCCCTGGCCACCAGCGGGTCGGGAGCGGTCCCGACCACCTCCATATCCGGCTGTTTATTGATGATCTCGGTAAGCAGTGACCGGATAAGGGCTGAATCGTCTATGATAAGAACCTTGATCGACATATCGATATCCCTCTGCATAGGTAGTATTCTCGCTGTTGGCATCATTTAGTAAAGAGTGTCTGCAATAGTTCCGGAGAAAGCGCCTGAGTCTTAATCCGCTTGACGAATACCTGGCCTGAAGCCGGATAAAAGCAGATCTTCCTGGGGTATATGTCGCCCACATCAATCGCTGTAATTCTTATTTTCCGCTCCGACAGGTAACGCACGGCAAAATCGGCATTCTGCCGCCCCACATCACTCATGCCGTCCATCACCTTGCCGGCACCGAAAATCTTTGCCTCAAGTCGCGAGCACTCCGCGCCCAGCTGAAGCACATGTTCGATCAACAGTTTCATCGCGTGGGTTCCGTAACGCGCCGAACCGGAGGATACCCTGCCAAGCTCTCCGCTATCACCCGGCAGCATGTAATGATTCATTCCACCTACTCCGCTGACGGTGTCATAGAGGCATACCGACACGCATGAACCCAATACGGTGGTGATGACGGTGCCGTCAGCGGTTGCATGATACTGCCCGGGAAGGATCTTGATCGCCGTTGAATCGGAAAGGCGGTCAAAATAACTGCTGGTCGAAAAATATTTCCCCCGGTGCATATACTTAATTCTTCGGAGAATAGACCGTTTTACCGCAAACATTAAACAGGTCGGCGGCATGATGGAAACTCTCGGAATGACCGGCAAAGAACAAACCGTGCGGATGCAGGCAGGGCTGCATCTTTTTCAAAATCTTGTACTGGGTTTCCTTGTCGAAGTAGATCATCACGTT
>JAURXC010000242.1 GCA_030654645.1 Deltaproteobacteria bacterium
AGTACGGACGGAGCGCTCTCACACGGCATCCATGAAATAATTGCGAGGGGACATGAAGCTTAAAACGGTATACACCTGTCAGAAATGCGGCGGACAATCCCCCAAGTGGCTCGGAAAATGCCCGGATTGCGGGGCATGGAACAGCATGGCGGAGGAAAATGTTTCAAAGAGCGGCGCAGTGCTAAAGCCGTCCGGACAATCACGGCCAATACCGATATGCGAAGTGCCGGTTCAAGCCGAGCCTCGCAGAGCCACCGGGATAGGAGAACTTGACCGGGTGCTGGGAGGAGGCATTGTGCCGGGCTCCCTGGTTCTGATTGGCGGTGATCCCGGTATAGGCAAATCCACGCTGCTGTTGCAGGCGATGCACCTGCTGGCTGAAGAAGCCGGGCAGGTACTTTATGTTTCGGGGGAGGAATCGGCTTCGCAGACGCGCCTGCGTGGCGAGCGACTGGGCGCATCCAGCAGGAATCTGCTGATACTGGCCGAAAACTCACTGGAAGCGATCCTGAACCAGGCTGCCGCCCTCAAGCCTGCCGCAATGGTGGTTGACTCGATCCAGACCGTCTGGACATCAACCCTGGAATCAGCGCCCGGCAGCGTCAGCCAGGTCAGGGAGTCGGCCGGCAAACTGATGCTGCTGGCAAAAGGAAGCGACATCCCGATTTTCATCGTGGGTCATGTGACCAAGGATGGTTCGATTGCCGGACCACGAGTTCTGGAACATATGGTTGACACGGTTCTTTATTTTGAAGGGGATGGAAGTCACCCTTTCCGTATCCTGCGGGCGGTCAAGAATCGTTTCGGCTCCACCAACGAGATCGGCGTGTTCGAGATGAAGCCGGAGGGATTGTGCGGAGTTGCAAATCCATCGGAACTGTTTCTCTCGGAACGACCGCTGGGTGTGTCCGGGTCGGTGGTAACCACTTCACTGGAGGGTAGCCGGCCGTTGCTGGTTGAGCTGCAAGCACTGGTGACACCATCGTCATTCGGCGTTCCCCGCCGCACCACCATCGGTGTCGATCATAATCGACTGGCCCTGTTGGTTGCGGTTCTCGAAAAAAAAGTCGGTCTGCACATGGCCGGTCAGGATATTTTTCTGAATGCAGCCGGCGGAGCGCGCCTGAACGAACCGGCCGCGGATCTGGCCATGATCATGGCGGTCGCATCCAGCCATCTCGACAAGACCATCCCCCCCCAGACGGTCATTTTCGGCGAGGTGGGACTTGCCGGTGAAGTCAGGGCCGTCACCCAGCCGGAGTTGAGAATCGCCGAAGCCGAAAAGCTCGGTTTCAAACGTTGCATTATCCCGGCCGGCAGCCTGAAGCGCATCAAGAAACGCGGCATCCGCCTTGAGGGAGTTGCGACCGTACAGGATGCAATCAACCTGATTTTTGACTCTTGAGCGGGAACCCAAATCATCTGCAGTGGAGTTTGTCTTTATTTTCTGCTTGACTTGTCCGAGCAGCTTAACTATATTCCAGAACTCTTTAAAAATTAGATGCGGATGGAGATGGCATATGTACGCAGTTATCAAGACAGGCGGCAAACAATACAAGGTAGCCGAAGGCGAATTCCTGAAGGTAGAGAAGCTTGAAGGTGAGATCGGTGACAACATCGAGTTCGGCGAAGTTCTCATGCTGGGTGGTGAAAAGACGGTTGTCGGGGCTCCCCTGGTGGCCGGCGCAAGCGTGACAGCCAAAATTGCAGTGCAGGGCAAAGGCAAGAAGGTGCTTGTATTCAAATCCAAGCGCCGCAAGGATTCACGCAAACTGCGTGGTCATCGTCAGCATCTGACGGTTCTCAAGATCGAAAAAATCAGCGCATAATCAGACTGTATTAAATATTTTTCCCAGGAGATACGGAAATGGCACATAAGAAAGCTGGCGGTAGTTCTAGAAACGGCAGGGATTCGGACGGTCAACGTCTTGGCTGTAAAAAATTCGGCGGGGAAACCGTAAAAGCCGGCAACATCATCTATCGTCAACGCGGCACACAGATTCATCCCGGCAATAACGTGGGATGCGGCAGGGATCACACTCTGTTTGCTCTGATCGAGGGAATTGTAACTTTCGAACGCATGGGCAAGGACCGCAAGAAAGTATCAGTCTACCCCAACTGATTTACAATCACTGAATTTTGCTAAAAGCCCGAAAGGATTGCCTTTCGGGCTTTTTTCATACCTAAACAATAAACAAACATCGTTATTTATGCGTTGCTTTGTTGTAAAAATAAGGTAGAATTCGTTTTTAATGAGTGAAGGGCAAGCTCACCTAATCAACTACGCAAGGCGAACGTCAAGTTTCGTTCAAAGGTGCTCGGTATGTTCAAATCAAGTTTGACACGCAAGATTGTTCTGATTATTGGCGCAACTCTTTTTATCGGTTTTGCAGCTCTGGGAATCCTGTCGATATACCTGGAATATACCGCCACCATTGATCTGCAAAAGAAAAATGCCCGCCAACTGGCTTCCACCGTAACCCATGACATCATCAACCAAATGATGAAGGGCGATATCAAGGATTTTCCGGCTTATGTCGAAGATATCAAGGCCAAAGGTGGAATCGCAGCCATCCGGCTTTTCAATGCCGACGGAAAAGAATTCGGAAGTAGAACCACAAGCGATGAGATGCGAAGCGCATTGGCCGATGGAAACACGAAAGAACTGGCAGACAGCAGGGATGGAAAACGGGTTCTGAATCTGGCGATACCTCTGGCAAATGAAGAGCGCTGCCGCGGCTGCCACAAAGAGAACTCCCGTTTTCTTGGAGGGGTTATTCTTACCACCTCGCTGGAAGAGGGGTTCAAAAGCGCCATGAGACTGACGATTGTCATGTCGGCGGTCGGTGTCTTTTTCTTTCTGGCCATGCTGGCCACCCTCTACATATTTTTCAACAGGACTGTCGTATTGCAGATTGCGGAACTCTACAAGCAATTGGGGGACCTGTCCGGCAGTGAAGGCGATCTGACTAAAGTCCTGAACATTCGAACCACATGCGAGATCGGACGACTTGGTGAAGAGGTGAACAATCTTACCGCCAAGATCCGCGAAACCTTTTCCGACCTTTACCAGCAGGCATGCCTGATCGGCTGCAGTGTCTGCGAGTTGGCGGACGGCACATCCAAAGCACTCAAGATGACCCAGGATCAAAAAGATCAGGCCTTCACGGTTGCCACCTCCTCCGAGGAAATGTCACAGACCATCCAGGATGTCACCATCAATACCCACAGGGCCGCAAGCCTGTCCAGCGCGGTTGACAGTGCGGCCAGCAACGGGATGACCGTGGTCGAGGAGACTTGGAACTGCATGCAGCAGATCAGCGAAAGTGTTAACGGCACATTGGAGACAATTCGCCAATTGGAGGCCTCTTCTGCAAAAATTGGCGAGATGGTTGTGCTGATCGAAGACATTGCCGATCAAACCAACCTGCTGGCCCTCAACGCTTCCATCGAAGCGGCACGGGCCGGCGATGCCGGCAAAGGTTTTGCGGTTGTGGCCAGCGAGGTGAAAGGGCTCGCGGAAAAGACGACCAAGTCCACACGTGAAATAGAACGGGTTGTGGCCAGCATTCAGCAGGAAAGCCGCAAAGCAGCGGCAATGATTGGCCAGGAAAAAGTACTGGTGGCAACCGGACTGGACAAAGCTGAAGAAGCGCGCTCCAGCCTTGAAAACATCAAGAATCACGCTGCAGAATCCAGACTGATGATTGAACAGATTGCGACGGCATCGGAGGAGCAAAGCGCCACTACTGCCCAGATTTCAGAGATGATACACCTGGTATCCAAAAGCGCGGAACAAACCTATGAGATGATGTGCGCAACAAATGATGCCTTTGGGACTTTTTCGGAAGTGGTAGAAAACATTTACAGTTCGGTCGGCAAGTTCTCGGTCGGCAATTACCACGATTCGGTCAAGTCATATATCAGAGAATTGGAATCCCAGGTTCAGGAAGCTATTGAAGCTGCCCTCAAGGATAGAGCACTGACTCTTGAAAACTTGTTTGACAGAAACTATGTCCCGGTGCCAAATACAAGCCCGCAAAAATACACAACCCGCTACGACGCATTTTTTGATCGCATCATTTCTCCGTATCAGGAAAAGATCATCGCCAAGGACAATAAAATCCTTTATGCAATCTGTATCGATAATAACGGCTATTGCCCATGCCACAACCTGCGCTATTCCAAACCTTTGACCGGCGATATCGAAATCGATAAAAACAACAACCGCACCAAACGTATTTTCAACGATCATACCGGCATCCGTTGCGCCAGAAATACCGACGGCTTCCTGCTGCAGACATACCGTCGCGATACAGGAGAAATACTCAATGACATGTCAAAACCGCTGCTGTTCAACAACAGGCATTGGGGTGGAATTCGCATAGGTTATCTGGCGCCCAAATAGTGTTTTTACAAGCAGGGATAATAATTGCAGACTTCAGATGCTGACCATCAATTGCCCGGTGAATGAATATGCTGTAGAATTATTCAGTTGTATGGTATTAGTATAAAAATATTTTTATGATGGTTGAGGATGGGGCGGCATGAAACATCTGGGAGACATCTTGGTGGAAGCTGAGATCATCAGCAAGAAGACGCTGGAACGTGCGCTTGAACGTCAGAAACTGGAAAAGAAGCGTCTGGGTGTCATACTGGAGGATATGGGTGTCATCACCGAAGAAGAACTGACCGAAGCTCTTTCAAAACAGTTCAACTTCAAAACAATCAAGAATTTTGTTGGCCACAGCTACCCTCAGGAACTGCTGGAGCTGCTCCCATCCGATTTTGCAATGAAGAAGCTGGTCTTCCCGCTTAAAACAAAGGACTCAATGCTGGCGGTTGCCATATCCGACCCGTTCGACCTGGAAACAATGGAGATGCTGAGCCGTATTACCGGGCTTCAGATAATTCCTGTGCTTGCCACACGCAAGGAAATTCTGGATGCCATATCGGTACACTACCTCAAGAGCAGCTCCAGCGAGGGAGGGGAGGCGATACTGGTGGCGGAAGACTCTCTCCCGGTTGCAACGCTTATTCAGATAGCGCTGGTCAAGGAGGGATACAAAGTGCTTCTGGCCGCCGATGGGCTTGAGGCGCTTAAAATTGCCATGGCGGAACGCCCCAAACTGATCATTACGGATTCCATCATGCCACGCATGGATGGTTATGGACTGCTAAGAGCCATTAAAGCCAATCCGATGACATCTGATATTCCCATTATCATGCTGACTTCCAAGGCCTCTACCGAGGACGAACAGAAAGCGCTGGAATTCGGCTTCAGCGATTTCATACCAAAACCGGTCCAACCGGTCCGCGTCGTTTCCCGCGTTAAACATATCCTTGAACGTGAAAAAAGATTCAAGCGCTGAAATACTTTCCATGGATTTTTCGGTTTAAATTAACGCCTTCTGCCGCGTTCCCTGCCCATTACAGCTTTTCTGAACTCCCATGGAGGATCGGGATTGGCATTGCGCCATAAGCCGATGCGGTGCGAACGGGCACGGTTTTCAGCCCCAATGTATTCCGAAGCGTACGGCCCCTGAAGATATTGGCGATAGGCCCACGCCAACCCCTCCCTCACCATCTCTCCGTTAATGTCCCTGCCGGAATAGCGGATAACCGCCACGGCACGCTTGTACTGATCAATATCGACAATTTCAGCGCTGATCCGCCGCCCCATAATTTTATACATCAGCGTTCGTTTTGCAATGTCACCGAAGGGTTGTCCGGGCATATCCGGTTTTCTTGTCTCTGGAGCGTCAATACCGTAAAGCCGCACCTTCAGCCGGCTGTCTTCGCGAGTGGCCAGCAGCAGCGTATCCCCATCGTAGACCGCCTTCACAACACCATCAATTGTTCGTCCAGCGAAGGCATCGCAAGAAAACAGGACCATCAGCGAGCAGATAAATGCAGTCAGTTTCATTTATATCAGTTCCGTTGCGTAATTGAACTCGGTTGTGCCGGCAATTGCACGACCGGCCTTGAAAGCGGCGATGATTTCATTCCAGCTCTCGCGAGGCGCCTGGCGCAGGTCGATCAGAAACGAGCAGCAGCCCATCCGGCGAAGCTCGGTATGCCGTGCTGTCAGAGAAAACGGGGTCAAGGAGCTGATGGTCTGCAGGCCGTCATGGGTGGTAACACGGTAACCCTCACCGCGGTCCGAGTGCAACGGAACATTGCCATGCACTTCCTTGATACGGATCTTGGTGGTCATCACCGGCAGCGGCGCATAGGCAATGATCCGTCTTTCAATATCCATTGCCGGTTTCAGCAGTTCGGCAAGATTGACACTGTCATCTTCGATATACAACGTGGCCGATTCAGTGCCCAATTCACGCCAGGCTTCCAGGGCCTGGCTGTTGAGCGAGAAACAGCGGTGCCAAGTCGATATGCGCAGCCCTTCCAAACCGTGCAAAAGCTCAAAGTGGGAAAGGTTGGCAACCTCGAAGCGACGGAAACCAGCCGTGTGCAGATCGCGGATCGCATCGCGGTAAAGCGGCAGATCCCGATCGAAGAGCATGAACGGCAGTTGCCAGATGAGCTGATCTTCCGAACCGCGCATGCGTGGAACAGTTGACGGGATTTGGTGGATGACAGCTTTGGAGAGCGGCAGCATGGTGCGGTCGGCGCCGATTGAGAGCGGGAAGCGCCATTCCTTGGGCTGATCAATGATAATCGTCAGCGATTCTTTTGATGACGGGACGGAAGTCGATCCCGTGAGAGCAGCGATGTCTCTTAGCGCCGTTTGGCGCGATTTTGCCAGCTGGTCACGGAAACCGCTGAAAACCGCCTCGCTCAACTGCTGGTAGAAGCTGCGGCGCAACTCCTTGAAGGTTCCCATCGGGATCAATACCGATGGGAAATCCGGGGCCTCCAGCGTCTCAAGGCGGAACGGGGTCTCGCCGCACTTGGCAAACTGCCCGGCAAGCACCGCCTGCATGTTGCCGCTACGGGCCGCCTCTAGGATCCCGAGCGGGAACCGGAAATCGTAACTTGAACCGGAAACGTCCGCTCTTATACGTAGCGTCGCCTCCCCTTCCGGCGAATCGGAAGACAGGGCCAGCTTGAGACGGCAATTGAGCTTGTCCCCCTTAACCGACTCAAGCCGGCGCAGGCAGGCGTTGTCACTGAGGGTAAAGGCCTCCTTTGAGGAGACCTTGTAGATCGAGTCACCTACAGAAAAGTCGAAGGGGGTCTCCACTTCAACCAGACTACCGGCTTTCACCTCGATAACCTTGCGCTGGTTCTGGAACAGCTCACGCACGGTCCAGGCCTGGCCGGCCATGTCGCTTTTGGGCTGGGCCCGCAAGCGATCCCCCACATGCAGCGCATCGCGGGTCTCGAAGGCCAGGCGCTTGCCCTTGATGCTCCTGATCTGACCGATGTAACGTCCGGTGCCCCCTTTCTGCCAGGGGTTGGCGATGTCGTCCGGCTGCTGCGACGCCAGAAATCCCTTGGTAGGGGTGCGGCCGAAGGAATATTTCAGGATTTCCTTGGCATTGGACAGCGCCTGTTTCAATGATCCTTCGGGAGCATCCAGCACAATGCGGTAGGCTTCGACCACGCTGGCCACATATTCCGCCGATTTCATGCGCCCCTCGATCTTGAGCGACTTCACGCCGGCCTTGATCAGGTCCGGCAGCAGGTCGATGGCGGACAGGTCGCTGGTGGAGAAGTAGTGCCCCTCCTTGCCACGATGGTTGTAAAGGCGCCGGCAGGGCTGCGCACAACGTCCACGGTTGCCGCTATGCCCACCGAGCAGCGACGAGAAGAAGCACTGCCCCGAGATCGAGAAACAGAGAGCGCCATGCACAAAACATTCGATCTCCACCGGTGTGGCCGCGGCTATCGCTGCAATCTCGTCCACCGCCAGCTCGCGGGCCAGCACCGCCCGCTGGAAGCCGAGCCGTTCCAGCATCCTGACTCCGGGAGTGTTGTGAATCGTCATTTGGGTCGAAGCATGCAGCGGAATGCTGGGGAAATGATTGCGGATCTGCCTGGCCACCGCCAGATCCTGCAGGATCACTCCGTCCACTCGCATGCCGGCCAGGGCGGACAGGGTGTCTACCAGCTGCGGCAGTTCCTTCTCCTTCACCAGGGTATTGAGAGTGATGTAGATGCGCCGGTCGTGGGCATGGGCATAGGCCAGCATCCGCTCCATCTGTTTCAGGGTGAAGTTTCTGGCCCGGGCGCGGGCCGAAAAATCCTGCAGGCCGGCATAGACCGCATCGGCGCCCTTTTCGATCGCAGCGAAGAAGGACTCCAGCGACCCGGCCGGAGCCAGGAGTTCCGGTTTGTTGACGATCTGTTTCATTTTATCTCTCAAAGCGAAAACGCCCCTGGGCGGGGCGTTTCGTCATTGTAGGGGCAAACCTTGTGTTTGCCCGATTTTTGTTGTCTGAGCATGGCAAGTGTCGATCACTATGATCGCCGTGCCGGATTATTTTTCCAGCAAAATACGCAGCATCCTGCGCAGCGGTTCGGCCGCGCCCCACAAGAGCTGGTCGCCGCAGGTGAAGGCCTGCACGTACTGTGGCCCCATCTTCATCTTGCGCAAACGGCCGATCGGCACGGTCAGGGTTCCGGACACCGCCGCCGGAGTCAGACCGGCCAGGGAATCGGCCTTGTTGTTGGGGATCAGCTTGACCCACTGGTTGTCATTCTTGATCAGGCTTTCGATCTCTTCAATCGGCAGATCCTTGTTGAGCTTGATGGTCAGGGCCTGGCTGTGGCAGCGCATCGCGCCGACGCGGACGCAGATGCCGTCAACCGGAATCGGGTTGCTGGTGCCGAGAATCTTGTTGGTTTCAAGAAAACCTTTCAGCTCTTCACGGCTCTGGCCATCCTCCACCTCACGGTCGATCCAGGGCAGCACGTTTCCGGCCAGCGGGAAGCCGAACTCCTTGGTCGGCAGCGAACCGTCACGCAACGCATCGGTAACTTTCTTGTCGATTTCGAGGATTGCCGAACCGGGGTTTTTCAGTTCCTCGGCCACGGTACCGCTCAGCACGCCCATCTGGGACAACAGCTCACGCATGTTGGGAGCACCGGCGCCGCTGGCAGCCTGGTAAGTCATGGAAGTCAGCCACTCCACCAGACCGGCACGGAACAGGCCGCCCAGCGCCATCAACATCAGGCTGACAGTACAGTTGCCGCCGATGAAGTCCTTCTGGCCGTTGGCCAGAGCCTTGTCGATCACGCCACGATTGACCGGATCGAGGATGATGACCGCATTATCCTCCATCCGCAGGGTCGAGGCGGCGTCGATCCAGTAGCCGTTCCAGCCCTGTTTGCGCAGTTCGGGGTGGACAGCCTTGGTGTAGTCACCCCCCTGGCAGGTTATGATCACGTCCAGTTGTTTAAGTTCAGCGATATCATCGGCATTTTTAAGTGTTCCCGCATTCATGGGGGCCGCTTGCCCAGCTTGAGAGGTCGAGAAGAACACCGGCTCAAAGCCGAGGGAGAAATCGTTCTCTTCCACCATGCGCTGGAGAAGAACCGAACCCACCATACCGCGCCATCCTACTATTCCGACTTTCATAATTATTGTTCCTTTTCTTGAATGTATATTTTGTAACCGGAAGGCTACAGAGCCGCGATGATCGCGTCGCCCATTTCCCTTGTATTCACCAGTTTTTCGCCAGCTATGTTCTGAAATATGTCGCGGGTCCGATAGCCCTGGTCAAGGACTTTTGCCACGGCGTTGTCGATGGCGTCAGCGGCTTCCAGCATTCCGAACGAAAATTTCAGCATCATCCCCATCGACAGTACTTGCGCGATCGGGTTGGCGATGCCCTGGCCGGCAATATCCGGAGCCGAGCCGCCGGATGGCTCGTACATGCCGAAAGTCCCTTCTGCCAGCGACGCCGAGGGAAGCATTCCCAGCGAACCGGTCAGCATGGCGGCCTCGTCGGAAAGGATGTCGCCGAACATGTTCTCACAGAGAATAACGTCGAATTGTTTGGGCCACTTGACCAGCTGCATCGCGGCGTTGTCCACATACATGTGGGACAGCTCCACATCCGGGTATTCCTTGGCAATACCGGTTACGACCTCGCGCCAGAGGACCGAGGTGGAAAGCACGTTGGCCTTGTCAATCGAGCAGACCTTGCTGCCGCGCTTGCGGGCCGCCAGGAAGGCCACATGGGTTATGCGTTCGATCTCGGGCACGCTGTAGCGCATCGTGTCCACTCCGACCCTGTCACGTCCGGCGCCCTCGATCCCTTTCGGCTGGGAGAAGTAGATTCCACCGGTCAGCTCACGTATGACCAGCACGTTGAAACCGCCGGCAATCACCTCTTCCTTCAGCGACGATGCGCCGGTCAGGGAGGGGAAGATGATGGCCGGACGCAGGTTGGCGTACAGGCCGAAGATCTTGCGTAGTGGCAACAACGCTCCGCGCTCGGGCTGCTCGTCGGGGGGCAGAGTTTCCCATTTGGGTCCTCCTACAGAACCGAACAGGATCGCATCCGAGGCTTTGCAGATATCTATCGTCGTTTGCGGCAACGCCTTGCCTTCATTGTCGATCCCGGCCCCGCCCACGTTGGCGTGGGTGCGTTCAAAGGATACGTTGAATTTGGTCTCAACTGCATCGAGGATTCTGAGCGCCTCGGACATCACTTCCGGCCCGATACCATCGCCCGGCAGTACCGCAATTTTGTACTTGTTACCCATAATTCCCCCCGATATTTGCATGTAAGTATATAAAGATGACTATAATAATTTTCCGGGCGCTGTTTTGTCAACAAAAAGCATGATAAATGCAGCTTCACAAAATATCTCGATGTTTTCTGCAGCCCATGGTCATGAACATTCCCAAGTATAATCGTGAGCAACCATTGACAAACAGGACAACACATTACTATTATGTATAGATAATTTTGATAAGCAGAAGGAGTAGAAAAACCATGCCGATGTACGAATACCGTTGCACAACCTGCAGCCACCAGTTTGAATTGCGCCAGAAGTTTTCCGATCCACCCGCCAGCGAATGCCCTCAATGCGGTGGAACCGTAAAGAAAATGATCTCGAACACCGCCTTCAGCCTGAAGGGCGATGGCTGGTTCAACACCGGCTACTGCCCGAAAACCGAGGCTCCCAAGCCGGCCGGGTGCAGCGGATGTGCCTGTGCCGCTGAATAGCGGGTCCATTTTCATCGCTCTTTGAAACAGGCACAACCCGGAGGTCATCGATGAAGGTCAAGAAAGCCATTTTTCCGGTTGCCGGTCTCGGCACCCGATTCCTCCCCGCCACCAAGGCATCTCCCAAGGAGATGCTGCCTTTGATCGACAAACCGCTGGTGCAGTATGTCGTCGAGGAAGCGGTAGCTTCCGGCATCCAGCAAATCCTGTTCGTGACCGGTCGCGGAAAACGTAATATTGAAGATCACTTTGACATTTCCGTCGAACTGGAAGCACATCTCTACGACAAAGGCAAGGAAAGGGAACTTTCCGATGTTCGGGAAATTGCCGAGATGGTCGATATTTTCTATGTGCGCCAAAGGCAGGCGTTGGGACTTGGACACGCCATCCTCTGCGCCAAGGATTTCGTCGGTAACGAACCGTTTGCGGTGCTGCTTGGTGATGACATCATCGACAGCGAGCGTCCCTGCCTGGGGCAACTGCTGGAAGTATTCGATGAGCGCAAGGGGTCGGTGCTGGCGCTGGAAAAGGTGCCTATGGAAAACATCTCCTCCTACGGCTGCGTCGAAGCCAATCTGCTGGGTGGCAACACTTTCCGGGTAACAAACATGGTCGAGAAGCCGTCCCGTGAAGAAGCCCCATCGGATATGGCGATAATCGGCCGTTACATCCTGACCCCGCGGATTTTCGATATCCTTGAGAATCAGGAACCGGGCAAGGGAGGAGAAATCCAGCTGACCGACGCTATTCTCAAGCTATCCAGGGAGGAGAACATCTACGGGTGCCTGTTTGAGGGGCTGCGGCACGATTGCGGCGACAAGCTGGGATTTTTGAAAGCCACTGTAGACATGGCCCTCAAGCGCGATGAATTTCGTGAGGCATTTGAAGCGTATCTGCGGCAACGACTGGCAGTTGCCTGAGTTCGCGTATCAAATCACCAATTTGAACTACTTGCCAATAGAAAAGGCGATCCGAAATGGGTCGCCTTTTTCTGTTTCTAAATCAGCCAAGCTTATTTCTCTTCGGGCACC
>JAURXC010000247.1 GCA_030654645.1 Deltaproteobacteria bacterium
CTTGGTGGTAAAGAACGGTTCGAAGATTCGTGAAATGACCTCTTCCGACATGCCCATTCCCGTATCGCGCACGGATATCATCACATAGGAACCTTCTTTTGCTCCACGGTTGAGAAATACAAAATTCGAATCCAGGTCAGCATTGGCCGTTTCAACCATGATTGTTCCACCGCGCTCCATTGCATCCCGGGCGTTGATGACAAGATTCATGATGATCTGTTCGATCTGGCTCGGATCAGCCATGACCTGTCCTACGTCAGTTGCAAGATTGGTGGTAAGGATTATGTTCTCACCGATCAGGCGGCTGAGGATCTTGTGAAGACCTGAAATGAAAGTATTTACCTGAACCGGTTTGGGATCAAGGACCTGGCGACGTCCAAAACCCAGCAACTGCCTGATGAGAGTAGTCGCACGCTCGCCTGCATTGAGCACTTGTTCTAGATCTTTTTTGGCCGGACTGTCGTCACCGATTTTCTGGATGGCCAATGTACTGAATCCGTTTATAACTGTAAGTAGATTATTGAAGTCATGGGCGATGCCTCCCGCAAGTTGACCGATGGCCTCCATCTTTTGGGACTGCTTCAGCTGTTCCTGGGTTGCTTTGCGAATAGTTTCCGCACGTGCAGAGCTGATGGCGAGTGAACATGGGTGAGTAAAAATATCAAAATCAGCTAAATCGTTGTCCGAATATCCGAACTCACAGTTTGCAAGGCCAATCATTCCGATTACAGATGAACCGACTTTCAGTGGGAATCCTACAAAACTGAATACTGTCGGAGAACACAATCGGCATGAACATGTTTTCCACCGGTTGTCTTCTGCACTATTTACTACTATGGTTTTCTTCTCGATAATCGGTGCCATGAAAAGTGATGTGTGAAGCGGCACCTCATATGAACCGTGGCGCAGTATTTCATATTGGATGTCACGATAACCGGATAAATCCTGTACCGATTCAACCGAAGTAGTTAATAATGACAGAGCAACCGCATTACCATTAGGCAATAGCTCTATAATTATTCCGAACGGGGAGTTAGTGCTCGCCATACAGGTTTCCAGAATAATACCAGCCATTTTAGACAGACTTCCATTTTCAATAAAATGGAGGTTGGCAATGTTTATCGATTCTATCAGTTTTATCTGCCGTTGGTGGCGTTCTTCGTTAAGCCGTACCAGTGTGATATCATCAGCAACCTTGATAAAATGGGTTATCTCGCCATCATTACCCTTTATTGATGATATAACCGCTCGCTCATGATAAAAAGTTCCGTCCTTGCGACGATTAAAAAACTCACCGCTCCATTCGGCTCCACCCAGCAGGGTATCCCAGAGACGTTCATAGAATGCAGCCGACATTCTGCCTGATTTGAGAAATGCCGGCGATTTTCCGACCGCTTCAGCGTATGAAAATCCTGATGCCCTGCTGAATGCAGGATTCACATACTCAATGATACCCTTGCAATCGGTAATTATGACCTGTGCTGACCCAATCTCCGCGGCTCGATAGAATTTGCGAAGCTCGGTCTCTGCAAATTGACCTACTACATCATTTATCGAAGTGTCGGAGTTCATGTTTTAACGATACTTCCCGTTGCTCTGACAAGCAGCATAATAGATTAATTGTATTATCTCTATCTTCTATCACCCAATTGTCATGTTTTCAAGTAGCATAACCTGTGATATAGTGCCTTTGTAGGTTGCGGTCAAAAAACACGCGTAATATCAGTTTGTTGTAGCTGAAATCATCGGAGGCGATTTGCATGCCACATCTTGTTAAGTTGATTGTTGTATCCATTGTCATGTGTCAATCAATCGTTTGGGCTGCTGAAGTTAAAGAGGTGTTTACCCAAAAATTATTTGTAATGCGTATGTTTCAGCATTTATCCTGGAATCAGGGCTTATCAAAAGAACCTGCGGACCGGGATTATCTGCAGATACTTGGCGGTAAGCGTACATTCAGATACGAAGCCGAAAATGCTTATAATGAAAATACGGACCGCGTTACCGTTAGGAACTTTACATTATACGGTCCGTTTACCGGCAAAGGTTGGTTATTGGGTGTTTCTGACACTACCGCGGTTGATTTTGCAGCACTGCTCCCGATTAAGGGTGAGTATGTGCTGAAAGCCGTGATCAAGGGCAATGGTTTCATCTGGAACATAGGCGACAAACAGTATCGAGCAGATTCAAGATCGGATGCTTTCAGTGAAGTGGAAATTGGAAAACTATCCCTGAATGCCGGAGTATTGAAAATCCAGGTTTCAATTCCACCGGAGGGAGCGATTGACTCATTTTCAGTAACGGCACCGGATTATACACCAATACAGCCGGTTGCCGGCTGGCGTTTCAAGGAACCACTCACTGCCGGACAGCTGGCGGAAATAGTTGTTTCAATGTCGGGGCGCCATGAGCAACTGCAGGGTTCTGAAAATGATACTCCGAGGCGACTGTCAGTTTTTGAATCGGCGGTCATTCCTCCAACTGCTGCTCAAACCACTATTGAAGAGTTTGGAAAATTCACTTCTCGCGAATGGGTCCGCTCAGATTACCGGGGAGCATCAATCCAGGTTCCTGTAAAAACCGCCAATGCCGGCTTCTATGGGATTACTGCAAACGTGATGGGGGGGCGCATAACCGGTAGCGTCAATGAAACTCCGTTCGAAGCATTGGCCAAACCATATTTCGATACGGTGCGTCTGGGCTTGTTCCGTATGGAGTCCGGCGACAACCTGATTACGATTAACCTGCCGCCAATGGGGGGAATTGATTCGCTGGAACTCAGTATGAAAAACATGAGCTCCGACAGTTTTCTTGCTGTCAGCGGCATTAAAGGACCCGCTGAGCGTCTGATTTCGGTTGATGAGGCCGAGTCGGTGATAAAATCGGTTTCGGGTTCATATTCGGTAAGAAGGTAGCTTGAAGTAATGTTACGGCAATGGCCATTATTGATACCCTTTGTGTCAATGGCCGCCGGATTGTCAATTTCTTTATTCACGAACCAGACTTGCCCGATTCGAGTTTTGGCCGCCTGTTTTATCTGTCTGCTACTCTCCCTTTTTCATCGTGACCAACGTATAATTGCCACCTGTGTGGCCCTGTTCTTCTTTATCTGGGGATTATACGCCCTTACCCCATGGTTTTCTCCGGTTAAGTCACCAGCTTCAATCAGCAACAAAGTTTCAGGTGCTCCCGCTACGGTTGAAGGCATTGTTGCGGGGCGACCCTCTGTAACAGCTGATGGAAGCCGTGTGGTTGTAGAGGTAGAGCGCATCATAACTGAAAATAGAATTGAACCGGTTTGCGGATTGCTGCTGCTGTCCGTTTCCCAAGGCGAGGTTTCTCTCGTAAAAGGCGACAGAATCAGGTTCATGACGCAAATTGCATTACCTCATCGACTGGGCCTGCCGGGTGAATTTGATTACCCACGCTATCTTGCGTTCCAGGGAATAACAGCCACAGGCCGTGTTGTTTCACAGCAGGATATTGTCATGATTCGGGCCGCCGCCGAGGAATCCGTTCAAAGATCTATCGATATTGTTGCCAGAACTCTGGGGGATACCATTCGACAGGCGGTACCTGATGTCAGAATATCGTCGGTGCTTACCGCGCTCTTGCTTGGCGATCAAAAACGTATTCCGGAGAATCTTGCCGATGCCTATACCAGGGCCGGAGTCACTCACATCCTCTCCATTTCCGGATTCCATGTAGGTATCATTGCCGCGTTTATCAGTCTGATATCCCTTGGCATACTGACCCGTTTCGAATCTTTGGCGTTGCGGTGGAACGTACGCCGTATCTCGGTTCTGATTGCCATCCCGTCGATGGTGACCTATCTGTTTCTGACCGGAAACGCACCGGCTACGGCACGTTCAGTGATCATGCTGGTTGCCTGCGCCGTGGCGCTTTATGTTGAAAGAGAGACCGATGCCATCAATACGCTGCTGCTGGCGGCATGTTTTCTGATTGCGATCAACCCGGTGACACTGTTTGATGTGTCGTTCCAACTGTCGTTTATATCGTTATGGGGAATAATTGTTATAGTTCCGGTGTTGACTAAACGTTTCACTGCAGCGGTTCCCCGAAGATCACTAGTATTTATCCAGTTATTGGCGGCATCGGTCGCCGCCTCATGTGTGACATTGATACCGGTACTGCATACGTTCAAAGTGGCTTCCTTGAACGGAATTCTCGCAAATTTCCTGATAGTCCCATTGCTGGGGTATGGCGCGGTAATAAGCGGTTTCTGCGTTTTACCCTTGATAGTTATGGCGCCGAATCTTTCCGGGATTCTGCTCTGGCCGTCAACCAAGCTGATCTATCTTTCAAACCTTATCATCGAATGGTTTTCCGCTCTGCCGGTAATTCACTTCACCAGTGTCACTTCATGGGACATGATGTTCTTTCTGCTGTTCATGCTAATTGTGACATTTGTTCGCAGTGTTCGCCGCCGGTTTGCCCTTGCGGCGGTCGTGCCGCTTGCAGCGGTCATGATTCATGCGACGGAGCCGCCGTCAACGGACGGGCGCTTGCATGTTACCATGTTGAGCGTTGGCCAGGCGGAATCGATGCTTCTTGGTCTGCCGGACGGATCGACCATGCTGGTGGATGGTGGCGGCTATCTTCAGGACAACGGCAGGGACTTCGGGCGAAGAATTCTTTTGCCGGCATTGGAGTCGCTTGGAATTCGCAGGATTGACCGGTTGATTATAACCCACGACCACCCGGATCATATTGGAGGATTGTCCTTTGTTGTGAAAAATATTACGGTTGGTGAATGCTGGACAACATCAAGTACATATTCAAGGTTGCATCACAGTGACCTGAGATACGCGCTGTCTGATCGGAAAATACCGGTTCGATTGCTTGCGGCCGGAGATTCAATCACTCTTGAATCCGGCGTGGATTTCAAAGTCATTTCACCCGGCCATCATGTGGTCAGGAATGATGGAGATGATATCCGGAACACAAATGAAGATTCTCTCGTGTTTCGTGTCAGTTTTGCTGAGTTCAGTATGCTCTTTACCGCTGACGCCGGTTTTGATGCGGAGCGAGAAATGATTTCGAGTGGCTGTGATCTTGGAGCAACCGTACTGAAAGTGGGACATCACGGGAGTGCCTATTCCACTTCAGAGGAATTCATTGATAAAGTCAGGCCGCGAATTGCACTGATATCGGCTGGAGCAGGCAATAAATTCGGATTGCCTTCCGAGAGAACAATTGATCTGCTGAAAACAAAAAACATCATGGTTTATCGTACAGACCGTGATGGTACTATCGAACTGGCAAGTGATGGCAAGAATTTGAATGTCTATACCAGATATGGACCCGATTGATTAATAAAGCTATTTGACACTGTTTACGTAAATAGAGTACAAGATGTATTGATAATATTTATATTACCCGCTTCGAAGTGACATTGAATGAATACGATCCTTGTGGTTGAAGATGACAAGCTGTTTCGTGATATGTTTTCCGACCTTCTTAAAAGTGAAGGTTACCAGGTTGATTGTGCCTCCTGTGGTAGCGAAGCTCTCAAGATGCTTACCAGCAACCAATATGATCTGGTAGTTACAGATCTTGTCATGCCGGATATCAATGGCCTTGAGATTCTTTCGCATGTTCGTGAAAGTTATCCAACCGTCGATGTCATCATGGTTACAGGCAATGCAAATCTTGAATCTGCAATATATGCGTTGAAACACGGTGCCCGTGACTTTCTGACCAAGCCGGTTAATCCCGATGAGTTCAAGCATTCGGTTGCACAGTGCATGCAACAGCGCAGGTTGCTTGATGAAAATGAAGAGCTCAAAAAAATGCTCACACTGTTTCAGGCCAGCCAGGCAATTGCCGGTTGTCTCGATATAGGCAGGGTTTACCAGCTTCTGCTGGACTCGATTGCACGCGAAACAGGAATCAGCAGAGCCATGGGTTTGTTTCTTGCCGGCGGTAAGCTGGAGTTGAATGAAACAAAAAACATATCGCCGGAATCGGGCAATATTCTTGCGGCTGAAATCCTGCTGGCACTGCCCGAGGCCACTCCTGAGCAGCATCTGATTCAGCATATCCAGCTGATCTCTCCCGATACACCGGATGGCTTCAGGGAGGCCTACCTGATTCATATCCTTAATCAGGCCGTTTACAGGGGTGTGATCGTACTCTTTAATGATCCGGACCGGGAGCTTCCCGATATAACTCCCTGCGGCAAAAACATCATTTTCCTGATCGAGCAGTCTGCCCATGCTTTTGAAAACGCCGAGACATTTTCCCACGCCAAGGAGATGCTTTTTATCGATGATATCAGCGGACTTTTTAATCACCGCTACCTGGATATCGCCCTGGACCGAGAAATGAAGAGGGTAGAGCGTTATGCTTCACATCTGGCGGTGCTCTTTATCGATGTGGACGGTTTCAAATTGGTGAATGATACTTACGGTCATTTGATTGGAAGCCGGGTGCTCGCGGAATTCGGAGCCCTGCTGAAAAAATCGGTTCGTGATGTTGACGTGGTTATCCGCTACGGTGGTGATGAGTATACAGCCATACTCGTGGAAACACCGGCCGAGTTGGCCCAGGTGGTCGCCGAGCGTATAAGGCAGCAGGTTGAAGCCCATCATTTCCTTGTTGAAGAAGGGCATGACATCCGTCTCACATGCAGTATCGGATACGCCTGTTGTCCCGACGATGCCGCCAGGAAAGAAGATCTGATAGAGATGGCCGACAAGGCCATGTATGCTGGCAAGGCGGCCGGCAAGAACCGTATTCAGCGGATATCAATCGCTTCCTGAGTGTTGTTCTCATATGAGTCCGATCGGTGCGGTTCGTCTATGCCCGATCGGGCTTTTTAATTCCATGCAAGAAATATATCGGGGTGAAAAGTGGCACTTACTGCAATCAAGGGTTTTAATGACATCTTGCCGGAAGAATCAGGTCGCTGGCACTATATCGAACAGGCAGCACGCCGTATTTTTGAACTTAACGGCTTTGGCGAGATTCGGGTTCCGGTCATGGAGAAGACCGAGCTGTTTTGTCGTTCTATAGGAGATGCGACAGACATTGTGGAAAAGGAAATGTACACCTTCATCGACAAGGGCGAAAACAGCGTTACGCTACGACCGGAAGGGACCGCCGGAGTCATGCGTGCTTTTATCGAACACAAACTCTATGCACAGGACCCTGTCACCAAGTTGTTCTACCTGGGGCCGATGTTCAGGTACGAACGACCGCAAAAGGGGCGCTACCGGCAGTTTCACCAGATTGGAGCAGAGATAACCGGTGTCTGCGATCCATTGTCCGATGCCCAGGTACTGAACATGCTGGCATCTTTTTTCCGCGAGATCGGTTTGGATGAACCATCGCTGCAGATCAATTCTCTGGGGTGTCCGGAATGTCGTCCGGCCTATCGCAGCGCACTCTGCCTCTTCCTGGAAGAACGGCTGGAGAGCCTCTGTGAGGATTGCAAGCGACGATTCAGCACTAATCCGCTCAGAACGCTTGACTGCAAGGTTCCGGGGTGTGTCGAGGCTACAAAAGGAGCGCCATCGATGCTGGAGCATCTCTGTGGAGATTGTAACCTGCATTTTGATTCTGTCCGACATTATCTCGACCTGTCAACCACACCCTACAGCATCAATCCCCGTATGGTTCGCGGGCTGGATTACTATACCAGGACTACTTTTGAAGTGGTGACCGGCCTGTTGGGTTCCCAGTCGGCAGTGGCAGCGGGAGGACGTTATGACGGACTGATCTCGCAACTCGGTGGGCCCGCGATTCCAGGAATCGGTTTTGCAATCGGACTGGAACGCGTGGCGCTGCTCCTGGGTCAGAGGGATTTTGCGACAGTGCCTGATCTGTTTATTGCCACCATGGGGGCAGGGGAGCGCGATACCGCTTTCAGTTTGCTGGATGGCCTGTTGAAGTCCGATGTGCGGGTTGAACTGGATTATGAGGGCAAAAGCCTCAAGAGCCAAATGCGCCGCGCCGATAAACTCAAAGCGCGCTTCAGTGTGGTAATCGGAGAAAACGAGGTTAAGTCCGGAAAGGCAGCACTCAAGCGAATGTCTGATGGTTCAGTAACGGAAGTGGCCTTGATGGTTGATGAAATTGCAAGGGTTTTACAGATGCAATAGATTGAATCATGCTGAAACTATAATATTCAAGAAAGAGGGGCGGGATTCCGGAATTCAAATTGTGCCGGTTGGTGGATTGATATAGTCAAGAAAACAAAATGAAACCGGAAGATTTTTTTTGCATACAAACTTCAAAAACTATGATAGTGGTTAAAAAATATAAAGTTTATAGCTTTTATAAAATTCAGGTTACTGTATACGATGATATTCAAACACTCGTGCTAACATGAGTGCAATACACAAGCGGGACAGAAGGAGTAGTGGCATGACAACAGGCAGAGTAAAGTGGTTCAATGACAGCAAAGGTTTCGGTTTTCTTGAGCAGGAGCAGGGCGAGGACATCTTCGTACACTTCTCCGCTATTTCTGGTGAAGGTTTCAAATCCTTGGCCGAAGGCGATGCAGTTAGCTTCGATATCGTCAAAGGACCCAAAGGGCTGCAGGCAGCTAATGTAACCCGGATTTAATCAAACCTTTTCAGCACTCAAAAGCCCCGCCATAAGCGGGGCTTTTTTATTTCCGCAGGAGAATCAGACATTGAAGCGAAAGTGCATGACATCCCCGTCTTTTACCACGTACTCCTTGCCTTCCAGCCGCATCAGTCCTTTTTCCTTGGCGCCGCTTTCACCATTGCAGGCGATGTAATCATCGAATGCGATTACTTCGGCGCGAATAAAACCCTTTTCGAAGTCGGTATGGATAACACCCGCAGCCTGGGGAGCCTTGGTGCCTTTGGTGATTGTCCAGGCGCGAACTTCCTTGACACCGGCGGTAAAGTAAGTGATCAGGCCCAGCAGGGAATATGCGTTTCTGATCAGGCGGTCAAGTCCGGCTTCCTCCAGACCCATGTCCGTGAGGAAAGCCTGCTTCTCTTCACCGTCAAGCTCGGAGATCTCGGCTTCCAGCTTGCCGCAGATAACTACGACGCCAGAATTCTCAGCAGTGGCGATCTCACGCACCTTGGCGACATTGGGATGTTTTCCCTCCAGGTCGTCCTCGGCGACATTGGCCACATACAGCACCGGTTTGTCGGTCAGAAGATGGAGGTCACGCATCCAGAGCCGTTCATCCTCGTTCTGGGCTACGCCGTGCAGTTTCGAGACCTGTTCAAGCAGCGCCCGGACTCGCAGGTAAAACTCAACCTCTTCCTTGGCTTTCTTGTCGCCGCTTCTGGACATCTTTTCGGCTCGCTGGATTTTTTTCTCGATCGTGTCCAGGTCTGCCAGAGCCAGTTCGGTGTTGATAGTTTCGATATCGTCGGCGGGCGAGACCCGTCCGTTGACATGGACGACATTGTCGTCATCGAAGCACCTGACCACATGCACGACCGCATCAACGCTGCGGATGTGCCCAAGAAACTGATTCCCCAAGCCTTCTCCCTGGCTGGCGCCTTTGACAAGTCCGGCAATATCCACGAATTCAATCGTGGTGGGTTGTATCTTCTGCGGATTGACAATTGCTGAAAGCTGGTCCATGCGGGGGTCCGGCACCTGGACAATTCCCACATTCGGTTCGATGGTGCAGAACGGGTAATTGGCCGACTCGGCGCCCGCCGATGTCAGGGCGTTGAAGATAGTGGATTTGCCGACGTTGGGAAGTCCGACGATTCCGCAGTTGATAGCCATTGTGATCTATCCTTCCAGAAAGTTTTTATTGTTGTTCAGGCTCATGGCTTTGGAAATGCCTTCGTCCAGCATCATCTTGAGCATATTGATGCCGCCGTCCAGGATTCGAGAGAGATGCTCCATCTGGACCGGCGGGATGTTGCCGAGCACGTGGCCTGTTGTATCGCCGTGAGGTGATTTGCCGATTCCGATGCGCAGGCGGATGAAATCATTTTTACCAAGCTGCTCCGTGATCGAGCGCAGCCCGTTATGCCCGCCATGTCCGCCGCCCTGTTTAAAACGCACCGTGCCGTAGGGGAGGTCGAGTTCGTCATGGATAACGATCAATTGGGAAATTGGAAGCTTGTAGAATTGCAGAGCCTGCATCACCGCTTTACCGGACAGGTTCATGAATGTCAGCGGTTTAAGCAGGATCAGTCGGTGGCCGGCATAGCTCCATTCACCGGTCAACCCGGAAAATGATTTGCGGGTAATTTCGGTATTCTCGCTGCTTGCCAGGCGATCCAAAAAAAGGAAACCCGCGTTATGGCGGGTCCATTGATAGGTGGGGCCGGGATTTCCCAGCCCCGCTATGATAAATGTGCTCATGCCGTGTAATGCCGCTCTTATCAGGCGGCTGCCGGAGCTTCTTCTTCCTTGGCGCGGCCGAGAATGCTGACAACCGGAATGTTGGCTTTGTCGAGCAGTGCAACTCCCTCGGGGAGTACGATATCGCCGACATGAATCGAATGCGCGATCATGAGATCGGTAACATCGATTTCGATATGATCGGGAATGTTGCCCGGTAGGCACTCGGCGTGCAGTTCGTGGTGAGCCAGGTCGAGCAGGCCGCCTTCCTTGACGCCGATGGCGGAACCCTTCAGTACAACCGGAACAGTCACGCGAATCTTTTCGTTGGGATTGATGCGGTGGAGATCGACATGCTTGTAGGTTTTTTTGATCGGGTCACGCTGCAGGTCCACAACGATGGCTATGCTCTGGTCCAGGCTTCCGCCGCCAATCAGTGTGATCAGATTGTTCAGGCCACCTTCACCGGAAATGGCAGCCTGCAAGTCACGAACTTTGATGCTTACCGGCATCGGGTCCACGCCTTTGCCATAAACGACACCAGGGACCATATCAGCGTTACGGAGTCTGCGACATACACCTGTTCCGGTCTTGGTGCGTAATTCGATATTCATCTGTTTTTGTTGCATACTGTTCCTCCACTTTTAGTGACGGTTATTCCGCCCTATTCTGATAGATTGATTAATTCCACTAAACAAAAAGTGAGCTTACCGATTCATCCTCATGGATACGACGGATAGCTTCGGCCAGCAGCTCTGCTACCGACAGCATCCTGATTTTGGTGGTTGTCGCTTCCTTGTCTCCCAGAGGGATTGTGTCTGTCAATACGACTTCCTCGATTTCGGAGTTGTTGATGCGTTCTATGGCCGGACCTGAAAGCACCCCATGGGTCGCACAGGCGTAGATGGCTTTAGCGCCGTTTTCCTTGAGGGCCTTGGCGGCCTGGGTCAGTGTGCCGGCGGTATCAATCATGTCATCCAGAATTATGGCAATCTTGCCGCGTACATCACCGATCAGGTGCATCACTTCGGCAACATTGGGGCCGGTGCGACGTTTGTCGATAACTGCCAGTGAGTAGTTAAGGCGCTTGGCAAAGGCTCTGGCGCGTTCCGTTCCGCCTGCGTCGGGAGAAACCATCACAACCTGTTCTCCGCAGAAACGGTCCTTGAGGTAGTTGAGGATGACCGGCGCGGCATATAGGTTATCAACCGGAATATTGAAAAAACCCTGGATCTGGCCGGCATGCAGGTCAATCGTTACCACCCGGTCCACACCCGCGGTTGTGATCAGGTCGGCAACCAGTTTGGCGGTGATCGGAGTGCGCGGCGCCGCTTTGCGATCCTGGCGCGCATAACCGTAGTAGGGCATAACTGCCGTGATGGTGGCGGCGGAGGCGCGTTTCAATGCATCCGTAATGACCAGCAGCTCCATCAGGTTGTC
>JAURXC010000113.1 GCA_030654645.1 Deltaproteobacteria bacterium
GGCCTCTTCGCACGCAGTGCTCTCCGACGACGAGAAGGAACTGGGGGTCTGCATGATCGATATCGGCGGCGGGACCACCGACATCGCCATCTTTTCCGAAGGAGCGATCAAGTACACCTCGGTGCTCTCCCTGGGCGGCAACCACCTGACCAACGATATCGCGGTCGGACTGCGCACCCCCATGGCCGAGGCCGAGAGGATCAAGCAGAAATACGGTTGCTGCCTGTCGGCGCTGGTCGGCAAGGAAGATAAGATCGAGGTGCCCAGTGTCGGCGGCCGCAAACCGCGCGAGTTGTCCCGCAACGTGTTGTGCGAGATCCTCGGACCACGAGTGGAAGAGATCTTCGCGCTGGTCAACCGCGAAATAGTCAAGTCCGGATTGGAAGATTCAATCGCATCGGGTGTAGTCATCACCGGTGGTTCCAGTATCCTGGAAGGAATGCCGGAACTGGCGGAACAGATCTTCAACCTGCCGGTGCGGCGCGGCCTGCCCCAGCATGTCGGCGGACTGTCGGACGTGGTAAAATCACCGGTGTATGCCACCGGCGTAGGCCTGGTTGTCTACGGCAGCCGCAATTCCGGATCACGCGAATTCCCCACCAGCAAATCCGAAGCCAATCTGTTCGGGTCGGTGTTCGGCAGGATGAAGCACTGGTTCCGCGAGTTTTTCTAGGCGATTGAAAGGCGTCAGTCCATTCACCTCAAATATCACGCAAACTGCCTGAACGTTGCCGCTCAGATGGATTTTGAGCGGCAGATGAACATAACAGCAAGCTAACACTCTGTTTTTCCAAAACACCTTCCGACCGGGATATTTTTATATTTTTTTCCTTTGATTCTTAATCTAATTGGAGTTACATTCCTGTATTAATGGATCGAATCACTGCCGTTACAAAAAGGGGGAATATGCATGTTTGAATTTGATGAAACCATTGAACAGAGTGCTGTCATTAAAGTAATTGGAGTGGGCGGTGGCGGCGGAAACGCTGTCAACACGATGATCTCCAGTTCTATAAATAAAGTAGATTTTATCGTTGCAAATACCGATGCGCAGGCTCTGCGCACATCCCATGCCCCCGTAAAACTCCAGCTTGGCCGCGAACTGACCAAGGGACTCGGCGCAGGATCAAAACCTGAAGTGGGAACCGCCGCGGCCCTTGAAAACAAGGATCAGCTGGTTGGCGCAATCAAGGGCGCCGACCTGGTATTCATCGCCGCCGGCATGGGCGGCGGCACCGGCACCGGCGCGGCCCCGGTAATCGCCGAAGCGGCCCGCGAAACCGGCGTGCTCACCGTCGGCGTGGTCACCAAGCCCTTCACCTACGAAGGCAAGGCCCGTTCACTCCTGGCCGATCAGGGCATTGCAGAGCTGAAAAAACATGTCGATTCATTGATCATAATCCCCAACGACCGGCTGATCAGCATGGCCAGCAAAAACATGTCTCTTTTTGATGCATTCAAACCGGCTGACGACGTATTGCGCCAGGCGGTCCAGGGCATTTCCGAACTGATCACCTCGACCGGACTGATGAACCTGGACTTCGCCGATGTGAAAACCGTCATGAGTGTCCGCGGCATGGCCATGATGGGCATCGGCATGGGCAACGGTGATAATCGCGCCGCCGAAGCGGTCAACAATGCCATCTCCAGCCCGCTTTTGGAAGACAACGACATCTCGGGCGCCAAGGGCGTGCTTGTAAACATTACCGGCTCGGCCTCGATGACAATGGACGACTACAACACCGTCAACCGCATTGTTCATGAAAAGGTCCACGAAGATGCCAACATCAAGATCGGTGTAGTCAGGGATGACGACATGGCGGACGCCATCAAGGTGACCGTGATCGCAACCGGCTTCGGCGATCGTTTTGATACCGAAAAAGGTCGCGACTTCCGCAGAAGCAGCCTGTCGATTGCCGACAAGCACGCAGCTGCCCCGGTATCGTTCGACCGGCCGACTTTCCAGCGCGATCGCGAGAAGACTGAAAACATTTCCCGCATTCGTCCGACCGTATCTTTCATTGAAGATGACGAGGATCAATACGACATCCCGACTTTCCTGAGGAAATCGGTCGATTAGATCAAGACCGTCTGCATAACAAAAAGAGGGGGCCTGTCGAAAACGGCAGGCCCCCTCTTTTTGTTTCTCGCCATCCGTTTTCAGGCGATCGTATGCCTGATATCCTTGCCCTTGACCATGAAGATGACCATTTCGGCGATGTTGGTGGCATGATCGGCGATGCGTTCCAGGGACTTGGAGATGTAGTTGAGCTTCATCGCCCTTGAAATCGTGGACGGGTCCTCGATCATGAACGTCAGGAGTTCGCGCTGGATCTGGATGTTGAGATCATCGACGAAGCTGTCGTCTTTGCAGACCTTGACGGCCAGCTCGGCATCTCCGCGCACAAAGGCATCCAGCGCTTCCTTGACCATCACCTCGGACCAGTGCGCCATGCGGGGGATGTCGATATACGGTTTCAGCGGCGGCTCTTCGTTCAGCTCGCGGGTGCGCTTGGCGATGTTGGCGCATTGATCCCCCATCCGCTCCAGGTCGGTCACGATCTTGAGCGCGATCGTGATGAAGCGCAGGTCGCGCGCGGCCGGCTGGCGCAGTGCCAGCAGTTCCATGCAGCGTTCGTCGATCGACACCTCGGCGGTGTTGACCTCGTGATCCATCGCAATCGTGCGTTCGGCCAGCTGCGTGTCCCGTTCCACCAGGGACTTGACCGAATTGGCGATCATCAGTTCCACCTTGCCGCCCATCACCAGGATACTCTGTTTCAAATCGTTCAGTTCCGCATCGAATACGGCGCTGATGTGTTCTCGTTGCATTATCTCTCCTCTTTTAAGGACGCGGTATTTTTCGTTCTGGTCAGACAATCGAGCTTCCGCGCGGAAGCGTACTCGTTGGTACGCTGCACAAGCGGGAGTGAAGATTGGCGAAACCAGGGCGGAAAAGAACCGTCCTTTAACCGAATCTTCCGGTGATGTAGTCTTCCGTCTGCTTCTTCTCCGGGTTCGTGAATATCTTGCGGGTCGCGCCGGCCTCGATCAGTTCCCCCAGATAGAAGAAGGCGGTCACATCCGAAACCCTGGCGGCCTGCTGCATGTTGTGGGTGACGATCACGATAGTATACTTGTCTTTCAGCTCTTCGATCAA
>JAURXC010000269.1 GCA_030654645.1 Deltaproteobacteria bacterium
GGTACCAAGGCCTTCAGCAAAGGTCAGGAACTAGAGACTGAAGGAAGATTCGAGGATGCCATGTACAGCTATGCCGAGGCATTCCGCAACGATCCGACCATTAATGAATACAGGTTGCGCTTTCTGAAGGTCAGGGAAAAAGCGGCCGATCAGCGCTTCAAACAGGGAGCCGTCCTTGCGGAAAAAGGGAATTACATCGATGCCTTGACTGAATATCAGGCAGCGCAAGGCATCGATGCGAGTCAGGGGCGCTTCAAGCAGCAGATAGACTCAATTACACGGCTTAAAGATGCCCAGGTTGCATTTGTTGAGGCGCGTGATTTCGAAAAGACCAACAAGCTTAAAGACGCTTATCGCCTCTACATCCGCGCTTTGGAACTGTCGCCCAAAAACAGCGAGTACCAGGAAGCTCTTTCGCGTGTTACCGGAATGCGCAAAAGCAAGCTTGAGGGGAAAGAACTCAGCCTTAAGTCTTCCAAGCCGATCACGCTTAAATTCAAAGATGCAAAAATGAAGGATGTGTTTAACATATTGACCCAGCTTTCCGGTATCAACTTCATCTTCGATGAAGGGGTCAAGGATACTCCGGTGTCGATTTATCTTGAAAACGCGTCATTTCAGCAGGCCTTCGACCTGCTGACCAATATGAACAAGCTCGACAAGAAGATTCTCAACGAAACCACGGTGCTTGTCTATCCCAGAACTCCCGACAAGATCAAGCAGTACGAGGACATGGTGCTGCGCACATTCCATCTGAATTACATGGACGCAAAGAAGGCGATCAACCTGATCCGCACCATGATCCAGGTGAAAAAGGCCTATGTAAACGAGGATTCCAACTCGATTGTCGTGCGTGACAGCGCCGACATAGTGGCGGTAGTCGAGAAGATTCTGGATGCCAACGACATGCCCGAGGCCGAAGTCGTCCTGGATGTCGAGGTTATCGAGATGACCGACAAGAACGCCCAGAATGTCGGTCTGCTGCTCAGTAACTACAATGTGCAGCTGGGAGCGTTTTCACCGACCAACTCCAAGCTGATGGCCACGACTCTCACTTCGGCAACTACGACGTCGTCATCCACATCCACAACAACCGACACGAGCGCGACGATCGATAACCTGTTGCGTGTGTTCACTCTGAAGGGCTACGGAGGATTTGTTACCGTTCCCAATGCAACCTATAACCTGGGCAAGACCCTGGCCAAGGGCGAGGTGCTCTCCAATCCCAAAATCAGGGTGAAGAACAAGGAGAAATCCAAGTTCAACGTCGGTACCAGGGTGCCGATTACCACCACCACGCTTAACGGTACCCTGTCACAGGTTAACGTGCAGTATGTAGATGTGGGGGTCAAGGTCAATGCCGAGCCGACCATTCAGCTTAATAACGAAATAACGATCAAGCTGTCGCTTGAGGTCAGCTCGATACTGACAAAAGAGAAAATCGGCGATGCCAGCAGTTTGACGACCGTAGTGACGATCGGCACCCGTAATGTTGAAACTGTTCTCACGCTGAAAGACGGCGAGACCAGTATCATCGGCGGTCTGATCCAGAACACCAGCAACAACGACAAGACCAAAATCTTCCTGCTGGGTGACATTCCGCTGATCGGACCGCTGCTGTCCAACTCCAATACATCCAAGGATAAGACCGAACTTATGCTTGCGATAACTCCGCGTCTGGTTCGCGGCGTGTCAGTGCCTGCTCCGGGTCTGGCTTCTTTCGTTTCCGGCAAGGAGGATGATCCTTCGCTTGTTCGTCCGATGGCCTCATTTGATCTGGAAGCGGTGTTCGATGACGCTGGCAAGACCAAAACCCAACCCAAGGCGGTTGATAAAAAGCCTGCCGTGCCGGCTGCCAAAGCCGCCCCGGCCACACCTGCAACTGCAACCAGGCCTGCGGCTTCGCCGGCAACTGCTCCGGTTGCAGCTCCTGCTGTTCCTGGTGCAAAAACAGAATCTACGGCCCCCGCTGCTTCTCCGGCTGTGGCCAAAACAGCAGACGGCGCAGTTCCGGCGCCCGTTCAAACCCCGGCACCTGCTGCTTCTCCGGCAGTGCCGATAACCGGTGCCGCCCCTGCCCAGGCTACCGTTCCCTCACCTGCTGCTCCGGCACCGGCACCGGCACCGGCACAGCGTGCCCTGCTGCAGATTGCGGCGCCATCTTCGTCAACCATTGGCCAGCAGTTTGGTGTCGATATCAAAGTGACAGGTGTCACCGATTTGGCCAATGCCACCCTGGTGCTTACCTATGATCCGATCTTCGTCGAGTTTGTATCGATGACGGAAGGTCCGTTTCTGAAAAAGGATGGCAAGCCGACCACCTTCAGCAGCAAGGCCGATGCGGCAGGAGGCGCGGTATCAGTCAGCCTGTTGCGTGTGTCCGGCAGTGGTGGAGTTTCGGGCGGAGGGGTGATGGCGACGGCCATGTTCAGAGCCAAAAATCAGGGACCGGCCAGTTTTGCCTTCAGGAATGTGGCGTTCAGCACGGCAAATGGCGCGGCGCAGAATATCCTGCCATTCAGCACGGCGGTCGATATCCGGTGATTCTGTCCGTATGAATTATCGTTCCGTTATGACAAAACTGAAAACGCCCGCGTTGAACCAAAACGGTTTTACCTTTTTGATGGCGATTTTCATGGTTATGATCATCGGAATACTGTCGGCCCAAACCGGCAAATCCTGGTCGATGATAATGAAGCGCGAGCGCGAAAAGGAATTGATCTTCCGCGGCAGCCAGATCAAGGAAGCGATCGAAAACTGGTACAATCCGAAATATTCGGTTCTGGGTGTAAAGTGGCAGGGACTGCCCCGGCCGTTGATGGAGCTGAAGGATCTGCTCAAGAACCCATATACTCTGGAAGCGCTGAACTATCTGCCGCATAGCTATGGCACCAAGCTTGAAGGCGAAAATTCCAAGTGTGCCCCCGACTGTGCCGAATACAAGGTTACCCAGGATCCCATCACCGGCAAGGAGTGGACCGTAATCAGGGGGACAGTGGCCGCTGACGGGACGGTCACACCCAACCCGGGTGGCGGCATCATCGGAGTTGCCAGCAAAAGTAATGATACTCCGCTCAGAACCGACTTCAAGGACACTGCTCTCGAAAACATGGTGGTTACCGGTGACAAGTTCAAGGATCCTGATCCTATGAAAACGACAACAGAGTCCAAGGATGGCGGAGCTAAAACCACCAGATACAGTGACTGGAAATTTGTGGCCGATCCGAAAAATGATCACACAAAAATTTACCGGGCTTATCACGAAAGCTGGTAATCGAAGTGTTGGCACAATATCCTGTGGCTGGATGGAATGAAATGAAGGGACTTTCTTGAAACTGTTGAGAACCCGCATCGGGGTTTCCCTGCTTGAACTGGTGGTGGCGATCACTATTCTCGGAATCCTTGCCGCCGGTGTGATGCCGATGATCCGTAATACAGCGGTCAGGTCCAAGGAGATTGAACTACGCCGGAACCTCCGCATCATCCGCATCGCGATTGATGACTACAAGAAGACTTATGACAAGATGCCGGATGGACCGTTGAAGACCGGCAGCGGTTATCCGGAAACGCTTCAGGAACTGGTGGACGGACATGATTTCGGGGATGTAAAAACAGGCAAGGTCAAATTTCTGCGGAGGAAGATCCTCAATCCGCTGGATCCGAAGAGTTTCGAGGACGAAAAACAGTGGGGCTGGGAGCTGCGCTCCTACAAGGATAACCCGGATTCGTCAAAATGGGGCGGAGAGGATGTTTTTGATGTCTATGCACCGCAGGATGGAACCGCCATGGATGGAACTAAATATAATGAATGGTAAACCGGTGATGAATCCCGCGGCAAATCCGTCCGTGGCACGCCCGTGCCTGCTGCGCCGCTCCCGGCGCGGCTTTACGCTGGTGGAACTGATGATTGTCGTCTCGATCATCGGTATTTTGGCCGCGATTGCCGTGCCCAATTATCAATGGAGCATCATCAAGGCCCGGGAAGCGGTGCTGCGGGAAACCCTGTACAATTTCCGGACCACGCTGGACCAGTATTATGCCGATCAGGGCAAATACCCCGACACGATTGAGGATCTGAAGCAGAAACAGTACATGCGCGAAATCCCCAGGGATCCGTTCACCAACAGCAACACCACCTGGGAAACGGTTGAACCACCGCCACAGACCACACCTTCCGGCTCGGATGGATCGACCGGTTCCACAACAGGCGGAACCGATATCGGAAAGGTCTATGATGTCAAGAGCGGCTCGGACAAGATCAGCCCCTCGACCAACACACCTTATAAAGAATGGTAGCAGTATGATCCAGTTGCATAATGTATCAATGGCGTATCAGCAGGACGCCTCCGCTCTCGACAACATCAATCTGAAGATCGGCAAGGGAGAGTTCGTTTTTCTGACCGGTCCCTCCGGCGCCGGCAAAACCACGCTGCTGCGGCTTTTGTACGGCGCTCTCTCGCCCAGCCGCGGGCAGGTGCTGATAGACGGCCAGAATGTCTCCCGCCTGCCTGCCTCCCAGATCCCGTATCTGCGCCGTTCGGTCGGTGTCGTTTTCCAGGATTTCAAACTGCTGCAGAATCGCACGGTCTTTGAAAACGTTGCCATTACTCTGGAAGTGCTGGGGTGGGGCAGGGCGGATATCGGCAAGAAGGTGATGCATATTCTCAAACAGATGGGAATTGAATCCAAGTTCAACCTGATCACGCAACGTCTTTCCGGCGGCGAACAGCAGCGTGTCGCCCTGGCCAGGGCGCTGGTAAATGATCCCAAAATTCTGTTGGCGGATGAGCCGACCGGCAACCTGGATGATGCCAACAAGAATCAGATACTGTCAATTTTCAGGGAGGCAAATGTGCGTGGCACGACCGTTGTAGTTGCAACCCATGACCGTCGCCTGATCGAGCAGAGTCACAAACGTATCGTAATGCTGAATAAAGGGGAAATAGTTGAACAGATGGAAAAAGAAAAAAACAGAGACGATCAAGCCATTTAAACGGCCCACACTGGCCGGGGACGGATTTGGCGGCAGGATCGGATATTTTGTCACGCGGGCAATTACCAACATTCGCCAGAACGTTTTTGTCAATGTTGTCACCATAGGAACAATCACGCTGGCACTGTTGATTGTGTCGCTTTTCCTGCTGGTTTTTGTGAATCTGGAGAGCGCCGCTGAAAATTGGAGCGAGCGGGTACAGGTAACGGTTTATTTTGATAAGGAGTTGACTTCTCCCGAGCAGAACGCGTTACGCGGCAAGATACTGGCGCTGCCAGGCGCCCGGAGTGTCGCCTATGTTTCCAGGGACGAGGCCCTGAAACGTTTCAAAAGCCGGCTGCGCGGTCAGGAAACCGTTCTGGAAGGGGTCAGACCCGAAGTGCTTCCGACCTCTTTCGAAATATCTCTTAAGCGTGCAAATCGTGATACCCTGGGCGTCGAGAGTTTTGTATCCGCCTTGAAACGCATTCCGGGCATCATGGAAGTTCAGTACGGCGAAGAATGGGTGCGCCGTTTCAATTCGTTCCTCAACTTCGCACGTCTGCTGGGCGGTCTCCTGGGGGGCTTTCTGGTCGTTGCTGTGATATTCATAGTTTCCAATACGATCAAGCTGACCATCTATGCCCGTCGTGACGAGCTTGAAGTCATGTCGCTGGTCGGCGCCACCAGCTTTTTTATAAAAGCCCCATTTCTGCTGGAGGGTTTGATGCAGGGCATGGCCGGCTCCATAATCTCAATCGCACTGCTGTTCGGTTTGTATGAGGGCTTTTTGCATAACGCTGGCAGCTTTCTGACCTTCAACCCGGTGACCTCCGGTCTCGGTTTCCTCCCGCTGGAATACATCGGCGGAATATTTCTCGCCGGCGCTCTCCTCGGTTTCATCGGCAGCCTGACCTCGTTGAAACGTTTTATCAATGTCTGACCGATGAATCAGCTGACATTACTACTCATATTTATTGTTTCCACGGCGTCCCTGTGCTATGCCCAGAACCCCAAGGACGAACTGAGCGGGGTAAAGCGTGAGATAAAGGTCAAAAAGCAGTTGATTACCAAGACCCGCAAGGTTGAAGCGGTGATATCGACCGAGCTCCAGGAGATCAATCGCAACCTGGTCCAGAAAGAGTCGGACCTGGGGCGTCTCAACAATGACCTGCGAGGCGTGGAAAGCAGCCTCGGACGCATTGGCGGGGATATCGGCAAGGTTACGGCCGAGGCAAGCCTGAAGCGCGTCGAGATTGAGCGGCGGCTGACCTCGCTGTACAAAGCCGGCGAGCTGGGCGCATTGCGCATGTTTTTTTCGGCGGAATCCTTTCCGCAGATAGCCGAGAATATTCGCTATATGCGTTCGATTCTTGATAATGACAAACGGATATTCGTGGAGTACAATCAGAAAATTGAAGAGCTGAAAAAGCTGAAATCGGATCTTGAACGTGATGCGTTGAAAAAAGAACGTATCATGACCGGCATTGAGCAGAAAAAACGTGAAATCGAACAGGACAAACGGAAAAAATCGGATTATCTGGTTAAGGTGCGACAGGATCGCAAGAGTTATGAGGCTTCGCTGAAGGAGTTGCAGGCGAACGCTTCGCGTCTGCAGTCGATGATGGAGCGGCTTGATGCGTTGAGCCGTCGTAAATTGTCATCCCGCCACGAAAAGCCCGGCAGCAAACTGAAACCGCTGGCAGAATTGCCGCCAGTTCCAGATCGGGGTTTTTCTTCCCAGAAAGGTCGCATGTCACTTCCGGTCAGGGGCGCGATACTTGAATCGTTCGGCAAGCACAAACATCCGGAGTTCAATTCGTATACCTTCAGCAAAGGGTTGTCCATTTCGGCCGGTTCCGGCGCGGACATCAAGGCCATATATGAAGGCAGCGTCATATTTGCCGATTATTTCAAGGGCTTTGGCAATATGATCATCGTGGATCATGGCGGGGGGTATTTCAGTCTCTATGCCCATGCATCGCGTCTTACAAAAAAAGTCGGCGCCAACGTTTCTCGTAACGAAACGATCGCAAGCGTCGGCGATGTTGATTCAACCAAAGGCCCGATTCTTTATTTTGAAATACGCCATCAGGGCAAGCCGGTTGACCCGGCCGGCTGGGTTCGCTGACAATAGATTAGAAACATACACATACGCGGAGGAAGTAAAATGAGAGCACCCGGAAGTAAAAAAACTAAAGTGATCGCCGGTTTTGCAATGATAGTGGCTGTGCTGGTGGCGTTTATCGCCATCAGTTCACAACGGCACTGTTCGGCTGAGGGCAAGGGCAGCGATTACGAGTCGATCGAACTCTTTACAGATGTGATGGCGATTGTCAAAAAGAGCTATGTCGAAGAGGTCGATACTAAGAAACTGATCTATGGCGCGATCAACGGCATGCTGGCGTCGCTTGATCCGCACAGTTCGTTCATGCCTCCCGATACCTACAAGGAAATGAAGATCGACACCAAGGGCGCATTTGGCGGCCTGGGAATTGAAATATCAATCAAGGACGGGGTGCTTACCGTAATCTCCCCGATCGAGGACACGCCTGCGTTCAAGGCCGGCATCAAGTCGGGCGACCAGATTCTGAAAATTGACGAAAAGTTCACCAAGGATCTGAATATCAACGATGCGGTCAAGCGCATGCGCGGGTTGAAGGGTACAAAAGTCGTCCTGACGATCATGCGTGACGGTTTTGACAAACCGAAAGAGTTCCCTCTGGAGCGCGACATCATCCAGGTCAAAAGTGTCCGCTCGGCCCTGATGGATGGTGGATACGGTTATGTACGTATCGCCCAGTTCCAGGAAAAGACCGACGAGGACCTGGGAAAAGCGCTCAAAGTATTGAAAGAGCAGAACAAGGGCGAGCTGAAAGGTCTGGTTCTCGATATGCGCAACGATCCGGGTGGGCTTTTGGACCAGGCCGTCAGGGTAGCCGACCATTTCGTTCCCGACGGGCAGATGATCGTCTACACCGAAGGGCGTGAAAAAGATTCAAAGATGCAGTTTACCGCCAAAAAAGGTGGCAAGGAGCCGGCCTATCCGATCGTTGTGCTGATCAACGGCGGCAGCGCCAGCGCCTCCGAAATCGTTGCCGGCGCGCTGCAGGACCATAAACGGGCCATCGTCATGGGAACCCAGAGTTTTGGCAAGGGCTCGGTTCAAACCATCATTCCGCTTTCCGACGATTCCGGATTGCGGCTGACCACCGCCCGCTATTTTACTCCCAAGGGACGTTCTATCCAAGCCAAGGGCATTACTCCGGACATCGTTGTCGAAAGGGTTGAACTTCCCAAGGAGTCCGCCGCCAAAAAAGACGGCATGCATCTGCGCGAGAAAGACCTGGAGAATCATTTCGAAACGGAAGTCAAGCCTGGAACTACTGGTGATGTGAAAAAAGAAGAAAAGAAGGATGAGAAAAAAGAAGAGAAAAAAGACGAGCGCACCCAGCGTCTCGAGGAGAATTTGAAAAACGATTATCAGGCTATGCGTGCTCTCGACCTGCTCAAGGGGTGGGAACTGATCAAATCGATGGGCAGTGACAAGTAGAGCCGGGTCATTGCGGGGTATAGTCATGAAATTGATGAATATGATGATCGCGGCTCTGCTTTTCTGCACTCTTTCCGGCGTGGTTGAAGCCGATGCGGCCGCGAAAATCACACTTACACAGACTGTGGAAGGCGTGTACTCGCTTGTGGTTGACAATGTTGCCAAGGCTTCGACCGCCAGGGCGTTTGAGTTAAAGATCACGTACAATGCCGGGGTGCTGAGTAACCCGGTGATTTCCAACGGTTCGTTTGCCGGCAAATTCGGCGCGATGCAGGTGCCGCACAATGATGCAACAAGCGGGACCTTGAAAATCGCATATTTTACTACTGCCGAGAATGTGTTTTTCGAAGGATCAGGATTGCTTGCCACGGTCTCATTTTCCAAGACCGGAACCGTGCCACCGAAACTGCCTGAGTTTAAAGCTGAATTGGTTTCCGATGCCGGTGTTTATATCGCGATCGAGTCGGTAGTCACTTCGCTGCCCGGAACTCCTGTCAAGACAACCCCTGGCGGAGGCGATGCTACCGACACCAACAACAATAACCCGAATCCGGTTGACGCGAATCCCGGCAATATGGGCGGCCTGTCGGACAGGCCGTCCGTGACATCCGGCGCAACATCCGGTACGGTTACCTATCAAAACCCGATTTCCGGGGCTGTCCAGGATAACAGCTCCCAGGGTCCGGACAGCAAAAAGGAATCTTCCCAGGAGCCGCTCCATCAGCAGGAGCAGTCGGGAGGGGCATCAGTACAGGATGCCGTTGCTTCTGTCACTGCGGATACTGCAAGGAAACCGGTTCCTAAAAAATTATCTGAATCCTCTGCCGAAAATCTGCAATCGCTCGAAAGCGTTGCGGAGCGGTTTCGGGTTTACAAGGGGACCCGTACATTGAAAGGGTTTTCGGAACTGTTTGAAGTCGCCAGTTACAAGGCTGCCGGTGTTGAACAGACCCCTGCAATCGCCGTGTCGGACGGGAAAAAAATGATCACGGTCAGGGTCACACTTCCGGCCAGCTCGGCCGTGCCCGGCTTTTCGCTGAAAGGGGCCAACCTGAAGGGACTGAGGAGCTTGTCCGACAGGTTGATGGAACTGGACGCGCTGCCCCAGAAAGGCAAGCTGGATGTGCGCATGGCGATAGAGATTCAAAAAGCAGTCGCGGAAATCCCTCTGATCGTGGTCCCACCGGTTTCGGGTGGAATTGTGGGCCTGTCCGATCAGGATTTGGAAAAACTGCTTGCAAAAGCCGATGCCCGCAACAAAGCCCTCATTTACGACCTGAATGATGATGGAAATCAGGATTATCTGGATGACTACATTCTGGTTGCCCACTGGTTGCTGATAAAGCAGGTCGAAAAGAAAGTGCCGGCCGCAAAAACTGTCTCTCCCCGCTGATCGTGGCAAAATCCAACAAAAACAGGTTCACCCAAAAGAAATCCGGTTCCAGTATCGCTACTTTGGTGATACTGGCGCTGGTCTTGATGGCGGCCGGCGGTTTCTGGCTCTTCTCAAGCTCCAGGAAAGCGGTTCCCAAGCCGGAGAGCCGCGCTTTAACGCCAACGGAGACCGCTGCCCCGGTGTCGCCATTCATTAATGCCACCGCCGTCCCTGCGCCCCGGGTGGATAAACCGGCACACAAGGCTCCCGGTGTCTATCCTGAAACCACTGAGCCGCCGGAAGAGGCACAGCCCCGTCAACAGCCAGCTGACGGGACGGCGCTTCTGGCTATCGTTATTGATGATATGGGTAGCAGTATGTCCGAAGCGCGCTCCCTGGCGGCGATAGGTGTGCCGCTGACATTTTCGGTTATTCCGGGATTGCCGCGCTATCGTGAGGTTGCTTCCTTTGCCGCATCCTCAGGCATCGATACGATGATACACTTACCGATGCAGTCCAAGGAGTGGCCGGGCAGGCGCCTGGATTCGTACGGTCTGCTGGTTTCGATGGGAGATGGTGAGCTGAGGG
>JAURXC010000276.1 GCA_030654645.1 Deltaproteobacteria bacterium
GCTGCTGGTATCGGAAGTTTACTCGGTTTCAGCTGTTCTCCCGCTCTTTCAAGAACCATGGCCATCATCAATGATTGGCTATTCACTATGTATCTCCAGGCCGATTAATCAATCCATATGTTGTTTGTAACAAAATTAAAGCCCACCAAATCTGTTCGGTGGGCTTCGGTTTCTTCTTAATCCTGGTTACCTTATCAAGGCCTTTTCCGGCACATTTTGCCTCCGGAGTGTTGTTGTATTCTATTGTGGCTCAAAGCCTGGCGGAGTTTCTTCCATTGAAGATGTAAAGCCTCCTTTTGAAGATTTTTACTTCCTTCCAGCTGATTTGAATATAACACCGTGGGATTGAATTAACAGTCTTTTTTTATTATTTTTTTTCGAGTACAATCGGAAATTGCTCTCCCGTTCTTAATGATCAAATCCCCCGGTGTTCTTCACAATGTATGATTCCCCCCAACAAAGGCTTCGATAGATCTCGTCATTTGTGTCTCATGCTTGAACTGCTATTTGACCGGAAAGTGTTGCGCTGCTGGTGTTTCCGTAATGTCGGAATTTCTACATAGATTCCTTAATAAAATGTAAAAAAGATCGACAGCTGGACGCCGAATGAATACATGATTTGGCTTGAGCAATGTTAAAGCGCTTAAACTGTTAAACAAAATCTGTTTGGCGTGATCTATGCAAAAAAACGGCTGTAAGGAGTCGGGATTATGGAAGTATCCTGGCACTGCCTACAGGACACCGGGCTGGCAAAGTTATTTTCTGCCGTAAAAAGGCGGAAAGTAACTTATGATTTACCGGAGTAGTTCAGGTTAGATAGACATCAGGAAAGGAGGACATTTCAAATGCCATGGTACATGAATCCGGTTGAGACACGTAAAGTCTTGAACAGAATTGCCAATCGATACCAACGCACTCCGCTCCAAGACCTGAAATCAGTTTTGGACCGCGCCACCGAATTGATCTGGTCCAAACAGGAGAGCTATTACCAGAATCGCAGGTAATCAGGGCAACGTTACATCAGCCCTGATTACCGGTCCAGGATGATTATTTAATCACCGAATCTGCATTTGCCTGCATCTCTTCCCTCACCGCAGCAAGTAATTCAACACAGATCACGATCAATTCCTGCCTGAGATTCTCTGCTTCCGATGATAGTGGCATGTCCGCGGACTCGGCGAAATATTTGAATTTGGCCAGCACATCCTCAAATTGATTGATTGTGCAAATCATGATTTATCTCTCCTTTCAAGTTGTCATGCGTGTCTCATGCGCCGCAAGCAGATGTCGGGGTGACATGGCCGGTTCGGAGGCATCGACCGCCTGTCCGGCCCTTTTCCAGCGGCGGTGCACCCAGTACCAATCGTAGGGGTGGCGGATGATGAAATTCTCAATGGCATTTGAATAGAGTTGTACATCCGCAGTCATACCGTAGGCGGAGTTGTCGCCGGAGAAGGAAAGTTCGGGATGAATCTCGATCACATGCCGATCCGCTTCACGATGGATAAAGGCCGGCAACACTGCGGTTCCGGACTTGCGCGCCAGCACGACCGGTGCTTTAGACGCCCAGGCTTTGCGCCCGAGGAAGTTGATCAGGGCACCGTCCTCTGGGAAAACCGCCTGGTCCACCAGGATGCCGACCATGCCGTTGTTGCGGAAGACCGATAACATGCTTTTGAAAGCCTTGTCCTTGTAGATGATGTTGTTGTCGTAGCGTTGCCGCATCTTCTCAACCATGCTGTTCAGATACGGGCTGTTCTGGCGCCGGGCAACTACCGACATGGTGGATTTGAAGTGGTGGGCCAATCCCATCGCCGCCAGTTCCCAGTTGCCGCAATGCCCGGTCAGGAAGATTACCCCTTTTCCCCGCGCTTTTGCTCTCTCGACATGTTCCGCCCCGCGTATCTCAACCTGCTCGATGATTTTTGTGCCGCGTCCGTGGTACAGGCGTGCGGTTTCAATCAATGACATGGCCAGATGATCAAACATGTTGCGCGAAATATCTTCCGGTGATTGATCCGGCAAATTCCAGTCCGGATTCTTTGACATTGCCGGCAGGGCCTGGCGAATATTGTCGATTGCAATCCGCCTTCTCTTCGGAATCAGAAAGGCGCTCATCCTTGATAACAGTCTGCCGGTTGATCGGATTCCGGTTTCCGGAATCATGGCGAATAAAATGGTAAACAGATAAAAGATGAATGCCTGTATGAACCATAAAACCATTTTCATTTCTGGATGGTCAACTCCTTGATTGTGTTGAAAACTGTGCCGAAGCAAAATTTTATATCAATCCGAAACTTGATTTGCAAGTAAAAGTATCGCTTCTTTCAGGGGGGGCAATCGCCGATAATTAGAATGCTTGACCTGCTTGCAAACCGTATTTAGAGTGATGTTGCTTATCAAGTTCTAATATCATGCCTGCTGGAAAGGAACTGCCATGAACGATGTGATACTGCACGCTTTTGATTGGAAATATAAAGACATAGCTGATAATGCCGGCAGGATTGCCGGGTTCGGTTACGGAGCGGTACTGATACCGCCGCCTCTCTACAGTGATGAATCCGGGACCGAGTGGTGGCAGAGATACCAGCCCAAGGACTACCGTGTCCTGCGCTCTCACCTTGGCAACAAGGCCGATCTTGAAAAGATGATTACGGCGCTGCACGGTTACGGAGTGCGCGTGTACGCGGATATCGTTTTCAACCATATGGCCAATGAAGCCAGGCCGGACAGGCTTCACTTTCCAGGTGATGCGGAGCTTGCACATTATCAGCTGGAGAGGGGAGCGTTTGAAAGAGACCGCTTGTACGGCAACCTTGACGAAGGTCTGTTCTCTCCGTGGGACTTCAATTCGGATGGCAACATACAGGACTGGATGGATGCCCACGAAGCGACGGAACATTCGCTTTCGGGATTGCCCGACCTCGACCTCAACCAATGGGTGATCGAACAGCAGCGCCAGTGCCTGCGGGCGCTGAACGGGATGGGGGTGGACGGCTACCGGGTGGACGCCGTGAAACACCTGCCGGAGGAGCATCTTCGCAGCGTGTTCGAAACCCCCGACATGGCCGGCAAGTTTCTGTTCGGTGAGGCGCTGACCTCCAATGACAATGAAGAGATGGTTTTTCTCTGGCCCCTTTTCGATAATTCGTATTTATCTTTTTACGATTTCCCACTGCATGAAACCCTGCGCCGGTCCTTTTCTCCGGGTGGCAGCATGCGCGA
>JAURXC010000286.1 GCA_030654645.1 Deltaproteobacteria bacterium
TTGGCCGGCAAACCGATGATTCCCTTGATAAACCCCTTACGGATAAGATTCTTGCGGATGTCTGCCTCGGCATTCCCCCGGAACAGAACACCGTGCGGCAGGATGCAGGCGCCTTTGCCGGTGCTTTTCAGCGAGCGGACAATGTGCAGCAGATAGGCATAATCCCCCTGCTTGAGAGGAGGAACTCCAAAGTTTTTAAATCGCTCGTAGTTTTTGGCAGCGACAGTGACTCCGTCAGAGACCGTGTTAATGCCAAGCTCTTCCTTGGATAAGCCGGTACTCCAACGTTTGTCACTGAAGGGGGGATTAGCAACGACGTAGTCGAAGGTCTTGAGCTGACCGTCATCGCTGGTAAAAAGCGGATTGGCCAGTGTGTTGCCCTGTTTGATCAGTGCCGTGGGGTTGTTGTGCAGGATCATATTCATCCGTGCCAGGCCTGAAGTGGCGGCATCCTTCTCCTGCCCATAGAGAGTGACCTTGGCTTTGGCTTCGTCGCCTACTTTCAATAGCAGCGATCCCGAACCGCAGGTCGGGTCATACACGGTGGTTTTGTTCGTTGTCTCCGCATCGTGAATGCCGATGATCTGCGCCATGATCCGACTGACCTCGGCGGGGGTATAGAACTGTCCTTTGCTCTTGCCGCTCTCGGTGGCAAAGTGCCGCATCAGGTATTCATATGCATCTCCAAGGATATCATCACCCTCGGCGCGGTTCTTACTGAAGTCGAGTGACTTGTTTTCAAAGATGGCAATCAGGTTGGTGAGTCTATCCACCATCTCCTGACCGCTGCCAAGCTTGGTCGGGTCATTAAAGTCCGGCATGTCCGACAACCTGTTGGCGTTGGCCAGCGGCGCAATGATCTTCTTATTGATGTCGTCGCCAATGGTGCTTTTCCCCTTAAGCGCAATCATGTCCGTGAAGCTGGCACCTTCAGGAATAGTGATCGGCGCATACGGAATGCCGGCGTATTTGTCGCTGACGTATTTGACGAACAGCAGCACCAACACGTAGTCCTTATATTGCGAGGCATCCATCCCGCCGCGCAGTTCATCGCAGGATTGCCAGAGTGAGGAATAGAGTTCGGATTTCTTTATAGCCATGTAGGTATCTACCTTTAATTTTGATGTAACAGAAAATAACTACCGCAGCATCCACTGGTGCAGCAACGCGCCCCCCAGCCAGAAAGCCCCGCCTGCCGCCAGCGCCGCCGGAAGCTCCAGCCCCTTGCGCAGACACAAAAAAGTCGCGATGAAGAAAAGCACCGTCGGTCCGATGCCCCACAGCACCCCTTGGGTGTAGCCGGTAATCATTTTTTTATCGCCGGGATTGTCACTGGCCAGCCAGAGCAGCACGATCAGGCTGGTGAGCGGCATGGTCGCGATCAGCCCGCCCAGGGACGGAAAACGTTTACCGATCAGCACACAGGCGACGATGATCAAGTTCGAGATGAGCAGTTTTACGAGGAACATGACGCTCGGGCTGCATGCAGAGAAAATGGAATGAATCGGCTATAACCGATGAAGTCGTCATCGGTCGTAAAGATGGGGATATTGAGGCGGATTGCCGCGGCGCAAATCAGGAAGTCGGTGTTTGAGCCCTGGACTCCGTTTCGACGGCAGATATTGAAAAATTCCGCGCCGCTTTCAAAATCGTTCTGCTCCAGCACGACATCCGGAAATGCCCGCAAATGCTCCTTCAGGCGCAGGAATTGCGATTCCTCGCGAATCCCGGAAAGGATCTCCTGCCGCACCGGCCCCAGCATCACCACGCGCTGTTCGCTGATCAGCTCACGCAGCTCCCTGACAACCGCTGAATCCTGGGGAGATGAGCGGCGCAAGGCCAGCGACCACACGCAGGTATCGACCAGAACGTTCATTCCCGTTTCCTCTGCTGTTTGTAGTCATAGTCGCTGTCGTATTCCACCGTTCCAAACAACTCCAGCACGTCAAGCTGGCGACGACGCTGGATATACTCCAGCAGAGCCTGGGATACGGTCGCTTTTTTGG
>JAURXC010000302.1 GCA_030654645.1 Deltaproteobacteria bacterium
GACACAAGCTGGCGCCGAACGTGCGCGGCATTCTCTCCCCGGCCACCCCCAAGATCCAGCAGGAAGCCATGCATGAAGGGCTGATCGACATCTTCATGGAAGCCGGTTTCTGCGTCACCAACCCGACCTGCGGCGCCTGCCTGGGAATGAGCAACGGTGTACTGGCCCAGGGCGAAGTCTGCGCCTCGACCACCAACCGCAACTTCATGGGACGCATGGGCAAGGGGGGCATGGTGCACCTGATGTCGCCGGCCACCGCGGCGGCCAGCGCGATAGAAGGCAAGATTGCCGACCCGAGGAAGTATCTGTAAGTCAACCCACCCCCCGCCCTCCCTTATCAAGGAGGGAGCTGGTGCCTCCCCCCTGACAAGGGGGGATTGAGGGGGGTTGCATTTGCATTTCATTTATTAAAAAGGAGTCTACATATGAAAACATTCGGAGGCCCGGTCCTCTTTCTCGACCGCGGCGACATCAACACCGACGAAATCATCCCGGCCAAATACCTGACCGAGATCACCAAGGAAGACCTGAAACCGTACATCCTGGAAGATCTGAAACTGCCCGGATTCGATCCTGTCGGCCCGAAAACCAAGGCAGCCAAGGTAATCGTCTCCCGCGCCAACTTCGGCTGCGGTTCGTCTCGCGAGCACGCGCCCTGGGTGTTCGAAGTCAACGGCATCACGGCGGTTATTGCCGAATCCTTCGCCCGCATCTTCCGCCAGAACATGTTCAACTGCGGCATGGCCGCCATCGAGCTTCCCAAGGCCGACCTGGACCTGATCTTCTCTCACGCCGATGACCAGGATGCCACCATGGAAATCGATATCGAAGCCGGAACACTGACGATGGCCGGAAACGGCCAGCAGCAGGCATTCAGCTTTGAAATTTCGCCCTTCGACAAGGCACTGGTGCTGGCCGGCGGCTGGGTCGATTACGCCGACCAGAACTACTGATTCAGGAAACAGCGCCAACCCCTGACAACAGGATTTTAAGCAATAAAAAAGCCCCGGTTTCCGGGGCTTTTTCTTTCAGAAGCTTTTACTCAATCCCAGATGAAAATTCACATCCGAGGCGGTCGCAACCGCCACGTCCTCCGAGACCCCGATATCCAGCAAAAATCCTTGGGGAAGCCTTACGGCTCCTCCGGAAATCAGCATCAGCGAACTTCCCGACAGCTCGTCCAGCGAACTTCCGCGATACAGGGGAGTATTACCGTTCAGCTGGACCTTGAAGGATATCCATGAAGCAGGCCCCCAACCGATGCCAAGCGTTCCGGTTGCGGCCAGGTTGTTACGCTGCCCGCTCAGCACATCTCCATCGGACATCACCAGGCCGCCGACGGAACCGAACAGACCCAAGGTTCCCCACCGGTAGTAACGGTTCGTATTTCCGCACAGCTGCAGCAGGAAATCCGTGCCGCCGCTGCCGCGCAGCGAAGAGCTGTCACCGGTGGGCAGCTTGAGTGCCGCCTTGACAGCCAGCCGTTCCTGCGACCTTTCATCGCGACTGTCATGCAGGCCGAAGCCTGCCGTCAGGCTCATATCCCCGATTCCCGATCCGGCATGATCCATCTTCAGTTTCTGGATGCCGTCCTTGCTGTAACGGTAGCCGATGCGATCCTTGGGGGCCGACTCGCGCCCCCCCTGGGGCAGGCCGAAGGCCGTATGCCAATCAACGATGAAACTGTCAAGGAAGCCGCCCCCCTGGATGATATAGGGAAGTTCGACACCAAGCTCCCAACCCGGCTTGAAGCCATAGCGCGCGGAAAGTGTCAGGCGGTATGTTTCACCATCCAGACTGATCTCTTCCCGCGAGTTGCTGCTGACCGTATAATTGCTGGATATATCCTGTGTCAGGCCAAGCATGACCAGGCCCGGGCCGACGATATCAGCGCCGGTATCGGCAGGAAGTCCGTAGATCTGCGCAACCGGGCTCTGGTTGACTGACCTGAAATGAGTTATAGCCATATCTTCCGCAAGTGCGACAACCGCGGAACAGCAGATCATCACCAGCACAAGGATACATTTACTCATTTTTGTCCGCCTCTTGATCGAGATCCACTATCGCCTCGTCGCGGTATTTGTCGATCAGCATTTCAAGCTCCGAGAGGGCCTTCACAATTTTCTCTCCCTCCCTGGTATTGGCTGCAATCAGCGATTCAACGCCACGCACGGCCTCGACCGCCTGACTGGCCAGCAATATGTTGCGCGCCGCCTCGTTTTTGAGATCACTGGTACGGTCGTTGTCTTCCATGACGCTTTTCAGATAGAGCCGATTACCCTTGGCCTGCTCCTGGGCGGAGGAATTTATCCGGTGTGCAAGCTCGCGCATGTGCTCCAGGTTCTTCACGATCAGAGTGGCCCCCTGCTGCTGATGTTCGGTCGCAATGGTTACTTGCTGGACGCGTTCAAGGTTCTTCTCCGCTTCTTCGGTAATCCGCTTGATGTTAACGGTCTGCTCGGTCGTGGCCGCCGCAATATTGGAAACCATCCCGAAAGCCTCTTCAGCGCTTTTGTCAATCATCACCAGCGCATCATTGGCCAGGCCGGAGATCTTGACCCCCTCCTTGACCTTGTCCTTGCCCTGGGTGACCGTACGCTGAACCATCGACGTCTCTTTCTGGATATTGCGAACCAGCTCTTCTATCTCCTTGGTGGAAGCGGAGGTACGATGCGCGAGGGAACGCACCTCCTCGGCCACCACCGCGAAAGCTCTCCCCCGTGTACCGGCCTGAGCGGCAATGATTGAAGCGTTGAGGGACAACAGGTTGGTCTGCTCCACAACCTCCTGGATGACACTGAGGAATTCGCCGACCCGGGCAGAGTGGCGGGACAGGCGGTTTATGGATTCGAACGACTCGTCATTGCTTTTTGCAATTTCCTTCATCGCTTTCATGGTGGCCGCCATGCTTCGCAAACCGTGCTGGGCCTGGGTACGGACATTCTCGGAAGCGGCGGCGCTCCTCTCGGAATTGTCGCGAACCGTGGTTTGAGAGGCGCTGATGGTATTGATCGAAAAAACGGTCTGCTCAGTAGACTCCGAAAGCGCGCGGATATTATCCGCCGTCTCCCGGGTCGCGCGCGCCATTTGCTCGATGGAACTGGACGTCTCCATCACGAAATTGGAATACTGGTTGATGTTTTCGGCGATGGCATCGGTGGTGGCGCTCATCTGGGCTGAAATGGAGGCCCGTTCCTCGGTTCGTCCGGACAGATCTTCTATTTCCACAATCACCAGGCTGAATGCGCTGTTGAGGTTTTCCATCGCGTTCACGGCGTCCTTAACCTGGGCGACTTCTCTTTCATCGCCGCTGGACCAGCTGTTCATGATCTGTCCGAGCTTTTCCTGAAGACCGAAAATTTGCTGAATCAGCTCCTGATGTCTTTTGTCATGTGACTTGAACGACTGCAGGGAAATCTCGGTGCCGGAGAACAGAGCCTTGAGATCATCACTCTCCGGTTGAGAAGCGGCAGCCGTCTCGTTACGAGCGCATTCGGCAATCAACCTGGATTGATCGCTGCGAAGATCGGCGACCAGCCTCCCACAGATAGCGGCACAGAGCAGCGAACTGAAAAACGCGGCCATGATCGCGGCAAGCAGCGAGTACGCACCGTC
>JAURXC010000326.1 GCA_030654645.1 Deltaproteobacteria bacterium
ACGGTAACGGTCAATGCGCCAACCGGTCAACCGTTGCAGGCCGAAAGCATCACCGCTGGGAACGACCGCTCAATGGTATCGATCGATCTGACCGGACAGGCGCCCGGATTGTACGGGGTTACGGAGCAATACCCGGACGGACTCGAAACGGTCCCCTATTATTTTGATGCGGAGCTGCTGCAGGACGGCATCTTCGGGATGGTTGAAATAAGGATCGACAGCGGTTTCTATAACTTGCCGCCATCATTTACGATCAACTTCAATGCAAAGCAGGAAACGATCAAGTATTACCTGGTTGCCAGTAACCACACCGCCAGCGAATTCAATCATCTGGCTGTCGTGGACAACGGTTTCTCCGAAGAGGGGCGTTCGCGGATAAACTTTACCAGAATTCCGTCGTCCTCCTTCACCTCCGACGAGATTCCGTCGGGGATGATCGCAAAAACCGGGGACAGGGTGGTGCTCTTCAAATCGCAGACGGTTGTGACAAGACAGGAAAAAGCGCGCAAGAAAATTCAGTTGAGCAGGAACGGCGATGTGCTGATCAAGCACCTGCCCCAACCGGGGGCGGACAAAACAAGCGGAGACATGATCATACATATTTCCAGGCCTTAAACGGGAGAAACCTGAATCAATATATAGTCTTGCTGATATTTTTGTTCACAAATGTAACGACTCAAGTTGCAAGAGACTAAAACTGTAAAGGAAGGAAGATTATGCCAACCTACAAGACACCAGACGTGTATGTGGAAGAAATTTCGGTATTCCCCCCTTCGGTGGCGGAAGTGGAAACGGCCATTCCGGCCTTCATCGGATACAGCGAATCCGCCCGGAAAAACGCCGACAACGACCTGATCCTCAAGCCGACCAAGATCTACTCTCTGAAGGACTTCGAGCGCTACTACGGTATTGCCGAGGATGATGCAATTGCGGTAACCGTTGCCGATGACGGCCAGGGCGGCTTCACGGTCGGCAGTTTCAGCGAGCCGTCCGTGAAATACCTGCTCTACTACAGCGTCAAGATGTTCTTCGACAATGGCGGCGGACAGTGCTACATCGTCTCGGTCGGCGCCTACCGGTCGCCGGCGGTGATCGACCTGGCCGGCGACTCCTCCAGCGCCCCGGCCACCATGTACGGCCTGCAGGATGGCCTGGAAGCTGTCAAGCTGGAAGACGAGCCGACCCTGATCGTGATCCCGGAGGCGGTCCAGCTTTCCACCGCCGACTATACCACGCTGGTTCAGGCGGTGCTGCTGCAGTGCAATACGCTCCGCGACCGTTTCGCCATCTTCGATATCCGCGACGGCAACAGCGACCTGGACGCCACCGGACTGAGCAACAACCGCGGCTACTTCGGCAACAACTACCTGAAGTACGCCGCAGCCTATTACCCGTTCGTCAAGAGCACGATGAACTACTTCGTCAACAGCGCTGAAACCAACGTCGATGTGACCTATGGCGCCGATCCGGCGGCCGACCTGTCCACATTCAAAAACAGCAATACCGCACTGTACAACTTCGTCAAAACCGTACTGAAAGACCATTTCATCACGCTGCCCCCCAGCGGCGCGGTGGCCGGAGTCTACGCCGCTACCGATAGCAACCGCGGCGTTTGGAAAGCTCCGGCCAACGTCAGCCTGGCGGGAGTGATCGAACCTGCCATAAAACTGGATAACGCCAGGCAGGACGGCTTGAACGTGGATGCCACCTCGGGAAAATCGATCAACGCGATCCGTTCCTTCATGGGCAAGGGCACCCTGGTCTGGGGGGCGCGCACGCTGGCCGGCAACGACAACGAGTGGCGCTACGTGCCGGTGCGACGGTTCTTCAACATGGTGGAAGAGTCGGTCAAGAAATCAACCTACTGGGCCGTGTTCGAACCCAACGACGCCAACACCTGGGTCAAGGTGCGCGGCATGATCGAGAACTACCTGACCCAGAAATGGCGCGAAGGCGCGCTGGCCGGCGCGACCCCCAAGGAAGCCTTCTTTGTCAGGTGCGGACTGGGCATCACGATGACTTCACAGGATATTCTTGAAGGGAGGATGAATGTGGAGATCGGCATGGCGGCGGTGCGGCCGGCCGAGTTCATCATCCTGAAATTCTCGCACAAGCTGCAGACGTCGTGATGCCATGGAATATCTAATGCCACAACCCCTCTAAATCTCCCCTTATCAGGGGAGACTTCAAGGCCTCCCCCCTGACAAGGGGGGATTGAGGGGGGTTGGTTGTAAAATCACAAGAAGCTATTTCATCACCCAAATACACACTAAAAGGATGACACCATGGCCAAACAATATCCTCTTCCATCTTTTCACTTCATTGTCGAATGGGGCGGCACACGCATCGGTTTTTCGGAGGTCGGCGGACTGACCCAGGAGAATCAGGCCATCGAATACCGTGATGGCTCCTTCCCGGAATATTCATCGATAAAAATGCCTGGACTCCGCAAATTCAGCAACATCTCGCTCAAGCGCGGCATCGTCAAAAGCGACAACGAATTCTTCAAGTGGCTCAGCACCGTCAAGCTCAATACGGTGGAACGGCGCAACCTGGTTATCAGCCTGCTCAACGAGGAGCACCAGCCGGTGATGGTCTGGAAGGTGCAAAACGCCTTTCCGGTCAAGGTGGAAGGTCCGCAACTGAAGGCTTCGGCCAATGAAGTCGCGATCGAATCGATCGAAATTGCCCACGAAGGCCTCGAAGTACAGAATGACTGATGGCTAATTACTACCCCCCCGTCAGTTTTCATTTCAAGGTCGAGGTGCTGGGACTGTCCCCCGTCAGCCACGATGTCCGCTTCACCGAGGTCAGCGGACTCTCGGTTGAGATGGGCACCGAAGAGGTGTCCGAGGGGGGCGAAAACCGCTTTATCCAGAAATACCCGACCCATGCCAAGTACCCGGAACTGGTGCTGAAGCGCGGCCTGCTGCTGAACTCGGAGATCGTGAACTGGGTCAGGGAGTGCATCGAAGACTACAGGATCCAACCCAAAAATATCGACATCAAGCTGTTAAACGAACAGCACCAGCCGCTGGTAACCTGGCATCTGGTCAACGCCTATCCGACCAAATGGTCGGTCAGCGACCTGAATGCCGCCAACAACGCGGTCTCGATCGAAACTCTGCAGCTGTATTATCAATATTTCACCGTGGACAAGGGCTGACCCATGCCGGTTATTATCGATGAAGTCATAATTTCGGTTGAAGTTTCCAACCAGGCCTCCGGCGGCGCCGCATCCGCTCCCGCTCCGTCGGCGAGTGATGACAAGCAGGTCATCATAGCCGAATGCGTGGAACGGGTGCTGGACATTCTCCGGCAGAAGAAGGAGCGCTGAACCATGGGCAGGCGGGGTACTTTGGAAAAACTGCTGATCAGGGCCTACGAGTCGCCCAGGTATGCCGGGCAGCCGGTATCCGAGTTCACGGCCTTTGTCAACCCCAACGAGATCACGCTCTCCTACGAGATGGAATACGACAGCGCCCAGGGTTCGGGAACCAACAACAGCCGGATGAACTTCAAAAAGATCAAGCCGGGCGACATGTCGCTGACCTTCTTCATCGACGGCACCGGGGCCAGCGGCCGGACGGCGGACGTGCAGCAGCAGGTGGAGCTGTTCCGGACCGTGACCGGCTATAACGGCAACATCCACCGCCCCAACTACCTCAAGGTTGTCTGGGGTACGCTGCAGGTCAAGCGCTGCGTCCTGAAGAGCGCCTCAATCGCCTACAAACTGTTCCAACCGGACGGTGTCCCCTTGCGGGCGGTGATTACCGCCAGCTTCACCGACAACTCGGACGACCAGACCCGCGTGGCCATGTCGCAGGACCAATCCCCCGACCTGACCCATGTGCGCATGGTAAAGGCCGGGGATACCCTGCCGGCGCTGTGCCGGGAAATCTACAATGATCCGTCCTGTTACCTGGAGGTGGCCCGCGCCAACCGGATCGACGATTTCCGCAACCTGACGCCAGGCGTCAGGATCATCTTTCCGCCAATGGAGAAATAGCCATTCCAGAAGAACGGTCGATACCCATTCCCGCCGAACACCGCGAATTCACCGTCAAGGTGGATGGTGTTGCAATTGCGCGGGAGCATCAGCTGCTGGCCGTCAATGTCACCAAATCGGCCAACCGGATCTCCTCGGCCAGGATTGTGTACCTGGACGGCGCCGCAGCCTCCGGTGATTTCTCCCTGAGCAATTCCGACAGCTTTGTCCCCGGACAAGAGGTGGAAATCCTGGCCGGCACAACCGGCGACCCGGTCACGCTCTTCAAGGGGATCGCGATCCGCCAGAGCCTGAAAGTGTGCGACCATTGCGCGCCACAGCTGGTGGTGGAATGCCGGCACAAGGCGGTCAAGCTGACGGTCGGCCCAAAAAACGCCTACTTCTTCGACCGGAAGGACAGCGAAATCATCGAGAGCCTGCTGCGGAATGCCGGCCTGGAGGCGGAGGTGGAAAACACGGCCGTGATCCACAAGCAGCAGGTGCAGTACAGCTGCAGCGACTGGGACTTCCTGCTGATGAGGGCCGAAGCCAACGGCAAGCTGGTCTTCACCGCCGATGACAGGGTGATCGTCAAGAGCCCGGCAACCGGCGGCCAGGCGGTCTGCGAGCTGCGGTTCGGAGCGACGATCCTGGAGATGGATACCCAGATCGATGCGCGTCAGCAGTACAGCTCCGTGAAATCAGCCACCTGGGATGCGACGCAACAGGAACTGGTCGAGAAGGAGGCCGCCGATCCCGGCATCAATGGCCCCGGCAACCTGGGTTGTGACGAGTTGGCGGCGGTGGTTGGGCTTGACCATTACCACCTGCAGCATGCGGCTCTGGCCGGGGACGAGGCCCAGGCCTGGGCCGATGCCCGCTGGCTGAAATCACAGTTCAGCAGGGTCAACGGCCGCGTCAAGTGCGAGGGCATCGCCACGGTCAACCCGGGCGACACCGTCACGCTGGGGGGCATCGGCGAACGCTACAACGGAGATGTGTTCGTCAGCGGAGTCCGCCATGACTTCGACCTGGTACAGGGGTGGAAAACCAACCTCCAGTTCGGCAACCTGGACAGCTGTCTGGGGGAGGAGCAGCCGGTCTCAGCGCCCAAGGCCTCGGCGCTGCTGCCGGGGATCTGCGGCCTGCAGATCGGAGTCGTAACCGGCAACGAAGACCCGGATGGCGAGCACCGGGTACGGGTCAGGATGCCGCTGGTTGACCCGCAGGGGGATGGAACCTGGGCAAGGGTGGCGGCTATTGACGCCGGGGATCAGCGCGGCTTCTTCTTCCGGCCGGAGATCGGCGACGAGGTAGTGCTGGGGTTTTTAAATGACGATCCGCGCCAGGCGGTGCTGCTGGGCATGCTGCACAGCAGCGCCAAGGCCGCGCCGCTGCAGGGCTCGGACGACAACCATGAGAAACTCTACCAGAGCCGCTCGCGGATGAAGCTCTACTTCAACGACGACACCAAGGTCATGCGCCTGGAAACTCCGGCGGGAAACATGATCACGCTCAGCGAAGAGGACCAGGCCGTCAAAATCGTCGACCAGAACGGCAACAAGCTGGAGATGACCCCGGACGGCATCACCATCGAAAGCGACAAGGCCATCACGCTCAAGGCCGGCACGGAGCTGAAACTGGAGTCGGGCAGCGCGCTGAACGTCAAAGGGGGCACGGAACTTAAACTGTCGGGAACCTCCGGGGCCGAGGTTTCCAGCAGCGGGGTGACCAAGGTCAAGGGGAGTCTTTTGCAGCTGAATTGATTTTGAATGTGATCCGTAGAATTTTGAAAGGAACTTTATGCCGGCTGCGGCACGGGTAGGAGACGTAACAAACCATGGCGGCACCATCGTCGGCCCGGGAGTGTCAACGGTGCTGATCGGCGGCATGCCGGCCGCGGTGGCGGGCGACAGCCACGTCTGTTCGCTCCCCCCCAGCGGGCATCAGCCGACCGCCAGCGTTTTCCCGGCCGGCAGCGCGACGGAGCTGATCGGCGGCATGCCGGCGTTGCGAACGACAGACGCCTGCATCTGCGGCGCAATGGCGGCGGTCGGTGAACCGACCGTGATTATTAACTGAAAACCAACCCCCCTCAATCCCCCCTTATCAGGGGGGAAGCCTTTAAGCCTCCCCTGATAAGGGGAGGTTTGGAGGGGTTAAAATAAACGGGCTATAATCATGAACAACAACGCAACAGACAACCCGCAGACCTCGTTCCTCGGCAGCGGCTGGAGCTTTCCTCCCCGTTTCGTTCGCGAAACCGGCCAAGTGCTGATGACCTCGGACGAGGACGACATCCGCGCCAGCCTGGAGATCCTGCTGGGAACCGCTGCCGGCGAGCGTTTCCTGAATCCGGAATACGGCCTAGACCTGCACGAAATGTTGTTCGAACCGCTCGGCACCACGATGAAGACCTTCCTTGAGGACCGGGTCAGGACCTCCATCCTGGTCCATGAGCCACGCATCAACCTGCTCTCGCTGAAACTGGACACGACGGCCCAGTACGAAGGGAAGATCACACTGATTCTGGATTATCAAATTCGGGCCACCAACTCGCGCTACAACCTGGTCTATCCGTTCTATGTCTCGGACGGCAACGAGATGCGCAGCACCGTTGAAACCATAACCGGCAATTAGCCACAGAGATCACAGAAGAAATGCAAACGGAAATTCATTTTACCAAATCACTTTTGGGTAACGGAGTTAATGCGGTCACAGACAGATTTTCTCTGAGAACTCTGTGTCCTCTGTGGCCAGATGATTTGGTCAATAACCGCTGAAGGTAGAAACCATGGCTGAAAAAGACATCATCAGGAACATGATCTTCCAGCCGGGCCAGAGCCAGGGCGAACGCATGCCGGTGGAGCTGGGGGTTCACCACGCCGATCTGGACGAGCATACCCCGGAAGAGCAGCTGCGCTTTACCCGCAAGCTGGCGGCTTTCATCGGTTATTTCGGCAATGACGCCGACACTCCCGAGGGAGACTGGTCCAACTTCTTTCCCGCCGACGATGACGCCATCAAAAAAGCGCTGGAAAACGTCGCGGGCGATGCCCAGCCACATCTGGCGCTGTTTCTGGCATTTCTGGAGCTGTACCGGATTCCCCGGGAGGTTATCAACCGCATCACCGGACGCCATCTGGATTTTTACTATCGGGACGTGCTGCGGCTCGAAAAGAAGGGTGCCCTGCCGGACAGGGTCCACCTGCTGCTGGAGCTTAAAATGAACTCTCCGCCGATCATGGTCGGGCCGGAGCTGCTCTTTTCGGCCGGCAAGGATACGCTTGGCCGGGAACTGATCTACGCCGCAAGCCGTTCCACCGTGATCAACAGCGCCCGGATAGATTCGTTGCGCTCGCTGTTCGTTGATTCAAGCGGACATGGCAGGGTTCTGCGGGCGCCGATCGCCAATTCGGCCGACGGACTGGGGGGCAAACTGAGCGGTGACGAGCCCAAATGGCACGGATTCGGCCACAACGGGCTGCAGCCGGCCGAGACCGGTTTCGCCCTGGCCTCGCCGGTGCTGCGGATGCGGGAAGGGACCCGACGGGTGACTGTTACGCTGACTCTGGGCCAGCTCGACCGGGATGCCGTCAATGAAGAGACTCTCAAGGAGGCTTTCGAGGCCTTCATCACCGGCGAAAAGCAGTGGCTGGGACCGTATCCGGTTACTCCTGAGCTGGCGCTTGATACCGCCCGGAACTCCACGCTGTCACTCTCCTTCTCGATCCCCGAAAACGAAAAAGCGGTGATCGATTATGACCAGCCGGTTCATGGCTACTCCTACATCGCCGCGGCGCCGGTGGTCCAACTGCTGTTGAAGGAAAACTGCGCCACGATCGGCTACAACCAGCTGAAGCGGATCAGGCTGCTCAAGGCCGCGCTAACGGTGGACGTATCCAACATCACGTCGCTGGCCCTGGAAAACGACCACGGCACGCTGGACCCGGGCAAGGCCTTCCTCCCCTTCGGCACCCAGCCGACCAGGGGCTCGCGCCTGATGATCGGCTGCGCCGAAGCGCTCGGCAAGAAGCTGGCCGAGCTGAAGATCAGCGTCAAGTGGAAGGATGCTCCCTCCGACTTTGCCAGCCACTACGACGGCTACGACGTGCGGGGCATTGACAACGATGCTTTCACGGCGGAAGTATCCTTCAGCGATGGCGGCAACTGGCACGTTTCAAGTCCGGGAGTTCAGCTGTTCGAATCCGCCAACGCCTCCACGGAACATCGCTTCAGCTTTTCAAACGGCAGTTCCCCGGCAGCGGCCAGCATCTCGCAGGGGATGCGCATACACGCGCTGAACAGCTCCGGCAGCCTCTGGGGGGTCAGATCAGCCGGTTCCTGGCTGCTCCGCAAACCGGTCTTCGAATCCTTCAGAAGAATGGTTCCCGAAACCCGCGCGGGATTCATATCCTTTTCCCTGGAGCGCGACTTCCTGCACTCCGCCTATCGCAGGAAATACGTCGAAAATGTCGTCACCTTCAGCAGGAACGGCGGAACCCTGACCATCCTGAACGAACCCTACACGCCAGCCATCCGGGGCATCTCGCTTTCCTACCGGGCCGTTTCCGACACGGTCAATATCGGCCTTGAGCGGGCCACGATCGATGATTTCTCCAACCCGGATCTGCACTTCTTCCAGATCGCCTATTTCGGCCAGATGCGCGAGCATCGCTACCAGCGCAACCAGTTCGGCTTTTTGCGGGACAAGAACGTATACCTGCTCCCGCGCTACGGCAACCAGGGCGAACTGCTGGCCGGTTTCAGCGACCTGCGGGGCGGGGACAGCGTCAGCGTGCTGTTCCAGGCCGCCGAGGGGAGCGCCGACCCGCAGCTGCCCCGGCAGCAGGTCGGCTGGTCGGCGCTGTGCGACAACTACTGGAAACCGCTCGACCGCAGCCAGGTGCTGCTGGACACGACCAACCAACTGCTTACCAGCGGCATCATCACCTTTGTGATTCCCGCCGAAGCTACCACCACTAACACGATACTCCCCGGCGGCCGGATTTGGTTGAAAGCTGGCGTAACCGGCAACGTAGGCGCGCTCAGCCTGCTGATCGATGTGGCCGCCAACGCGCTGGAAGCCCGTTTCACGGATAACGGCAACGCCCCCCGGCAATCGTCGGCCCCGCTTGAAAAAGGCTCTATCAGCAAAATGAAAAACGGGCCGGCCGAATTAAAAACCGTCAGGCAGCCCTACGCATCGTTCGGCGGCCGCCCGCCGGAACAGGACGAGCTGTTCCATACCCGCGTGTCGGAACGGCTGCGCCACAAGAACCGCTGCATCACCCCCTGGGATTACGAACGGATCATCCTGGAAGCCTTCCCCGGGCTGCACAGGGTCAAATGCATCCCGCATGCGACAAGCGACTGCTGGCTCAAACCGGGAAACGTGCTGATCGTGGTGGTGCCGGACCTGAGGAACAGAAACGCGGTCAACCCGCTGGAGCCCAGGGTGGATTCGGACTCGCTCGACCGCATCACCGCCCACCTCCGGCAGCGCTGCGGCATGCAGGTCGGGGTGCAGGCCGTCAATCCACGCTACCAGAAGGTCCGCCTGGATTTCAGGGTCAGGTTCCGGACCGGTTATGAGCCCAATTTCCATTGCCGGGAGCTGGATGCCGCGCTGATCCGCTACCTGTCCCCCTGGGCATTCCAGGCCGAAAGCGGGATCTCCTTCGGCGGCACGATCCATAAATCGGTGCTGCTGGATTTCGTGGAGGAGCTGGAATACGTGGATTATGTCACCGATTTCAGGATGTACAGCTATCAGGGAGAAACGTCCAACATGATCGACATCAACCTGGCGCAACCGGAAACCCCCGACGCGATCCTGGTTTCGGCCGGCAGCCACAGCATCCGGGAAGTGTGATAGCGATGATCGCAACCATATCCAAAAAAAACAGCGCTGAAACGGCGCTGGACCACCGCCGGCTGAACGCGATCGGGCTGGGACACGTGCAGCGGCTGAGCCGACGCATCTGGACCGACTACAACGCGCATGATCCGGGCATCACAATCCTGGAACTGCTCTGCTACGCACTGACCGATCTGGGCTACCGGGCCTTCTTCCCGCTGCCGGACCTGCTGGCCAGCGCCGGCGACAACGCCCGCGAGATGGAGAAGCAGTTTTTCACTGCGCGGAAAATCCTGCCCAATCGCCCGCTGACCATGTCCGATTACCGCAAGCTGCTGATCGACATCAAGGGGGTCAGAAACGCCTGGCTGGCAACCGTAACCGAGAGCTACTACGCCGACACGGCCCGGGGGCAATTGCTGCGGGACAACCCCGGCACGCCGGAAATCCGCGAGATCCGGCTCTCCGGCCTCTACGCGGTGACGCTCGAGTATGACTCTGATAATGCCGACCAACAGCTGCAGGTTCAAAAGGAGGCCAAAGCGCTGCTGCAGGCCAACCGCAACCTGTGCGAAGATTTCATCGAATTCAGGCGGGTCGAAACCCAGCCCTTCAACCTCTGCTGCGAGCTGGAACTGGAACCGGATACCGACCCGGCTGCAATCAAGGCCGAGGTACTGTTCCGGGTGCAGGAGTACCTGGCGCCGCCGGTCCGCAACCACACCCTGGCCGAAATGCTGGAGCGCAAGAAAGGCGACGGCAGCCGCTATACCGCCGACGAAATCTTCGACGGCCCGACGCTTTCCTGCGGCTTCATCGACGACGGGGAGCTGGCCCGGGCCGAGCTACGCAGCGAACTCCGCCTTTCCGACGTGATCGGCATCATCATGGATATCAGCGGGGTCAAGGCGGTTCGGGACATCCTGCTGCATCCGCACGGACTCCCCGGAGCGCTGGAGAACAAATGGCTGGTTCCGGTTGCGGCGGGGAAGAAGGCGCTCCTCAACCAGGACCATTCGCGGATCGTGTTTTACAAGCGCGGCATGCCGGTGATGGCCGACAACAGCGCGGTCGAAACCCTCCTGGAGCAGTTGCGGGACGACGCCGCTGCCAGGTCCAACCTGGAATTCCCCTATGACTTCGAGATTCCCCTGGGCAGTTTCAGGGATCCGGCCTCCTACTATTCGTTCCAGAACCATTTCCCGGCCCTGTTCGGGCTGGGCGATGCCGGCCTCAGCAGCGCCGCCGACGGTCAACGCCGAGCGCAGGCCTTGCAGCTGAAAGCCTACCTGCTCTTTTTCGATCAGCTGATGGCCGATTATTTTGCCCAGCTGGGACACGTAAAAGAGCTGTTCTCCAGCGACCCGGCGCTGCGGCGCACCTACTTCCACCAGGCGGTGACCTCGTTTAGCGGGTACGAAAAGCTGTACGGCACGGACGACGCCGACATGATCGTGAAAACGATCCAGGACTCGGTCGAGGACAAGGGGCTGCTGGCGGAGCGGCGCAACCGTTTCCTCGACCACCTGATCTCCCGTTTCGCCGAACGCTTCAACGATTTCGCCAGCATCATGTACTCCGCCTTCGGCGCCGCCCCCGAACAGATGGCCAGCCTCAAGTGCGAATTCCTGAACGACTACCCGGCCATCAGCAGCGAACGCTCGCTGGCCTGGAATTACAGCCTGAAGGAAGATGCGGACCTGTGGAACTCGGCCAACATCTCCGGGCTGGAACGGCGGCTGGCGCGACTGCTCGGTATCCGCAACATCAACCGCAGAAACCTGGGCGATATCGCCTATGACCTCTACGCCGAAATCGACGGCACCCCCGACGACGAGTTCCGCTTCCGCATCCGGAAACGGGACAACGGCAAGATCATCCTCAGCAGCAGCACCCGCTATGCCACCGCAGCCCTGGCCCGGGACGAAATGCGTCGCGCGATCCATTCCGGGCTGCTGCCGGTCGGCTACCAGCGCAAAACGACCAGTGACGGCAGATATTACTTCAACGTGATCGACGGCGGCGAGGTGCTGGCCCGCCGCATCGAGTATTTCGCCGACGAGGCGACCATGAATGCGGCCATTGACGAAACCATGGAATACCTGCGGGTCAACTACAGCGACGAGGGGATGTACCTGGTCGAAAATATCCTGCTCAGGCCGGAAACCGGGGATGATCCGTTCTTGCCGATCTGCCCCGCATCCAGCGGCGGCGTCTGCACGGAGAACGACCCCTACAGCTACCGCATCCACGTGATTCTGCCGGCCTACGGCAGCCGCTTCCGGTCGATGGACTTCCGCCGCTTCGCCGAAGCGGTGATCCGTAACGAGACGCCGGCCCATATCCTGCCGAAGATCTGCTGGATCGGCAAGGACGACATGGCCCGCCTGGAGAAGGATTACCGTGACTGGATCTACCTGAAAGCCGGCGCGGAGAAGTCGCGGCGCACGGAAAAACTGGCGCGTTTCATCGAAACGCTCTTCACGGTCAGGAACGTCTACCCTGCGGAGCATCTGCACCAGTGCGAAGCGGGCGATGAACAGCCGAAATTCGTGCTGGGGAGGACGGCGCTGGGGACGGAGAATGCCGAAGAATCGTAACGCTGCAACTTCAGTAAACGAAGAATCTTGATTACGGGGACTTACGCCATGGCACAGATATTCAGAAGTCTTGATGCAATTTCAAGCGGCTACAGCGTGTTTGAAAAAGACCAGGTGCTGACCCACGATCAGCTCAACAGTGTCGCCGACCATCTGGACGACCAGTCGCGCCTGACCCGGACAGCTCTGCTGGGGGTCGGGATCGCCTGCGGCCTGCGAGTTTCCCGGCAGGGTGACAACATCACGCTGACCAGGGGGGTGGGGGTCACCAGCGACGGCGACCTGCTGCGGATTCCCGGCGACCTGGTCTATGACCGCTTCCGCCCGTACGACGCCACAAAGCCGGCTTATGCGCCGTTTTACGCGGGCGGTACCGTCCCCGGTGAAATGCTGCCGGTCTACGAACTGGTAGGCGCCGGAGAGAGCGGCGACAGCCGCGCCGAAGCGCTCGGCAACTTCAGCGCCAGCACCGCCGCCAGCCTGGACGACATGGTTGCGCTTCTGTACATGGAAAGTTACGTGACCGACCGGGATCTCTGTTCGGGAACCGACTGCGACAATCTGGGGCAGGAATGCCTCAACAGCGTCCGGCTGCTGCTGATGGACAACAGCCTGATCGGCCCGCTGCGGGATAACGTCGCCACCCCGCACCAGGCCTTCAGCATGCTGGACGAGATCGTCGCCGAGCGTCCGCTCTTCACAGCGTCGGTCAATGCCCCCGGCCTGCTGGCGCAGCGCTACCGCTCGGCCTGCAACACGATTCACGGCAAACTGGCCACGGAACTGCCCAAACTGTACCGGCACTGTTCAGCGTTCCTCGGCGGGCTGTTCCCCGGCGATCCTTCCGACGCCTGGGTCGCCGCGCTGAAAGAGCTGAATGCCGCCTTCGCGGCCCAGGCTTTCGGAATGCAATACTACTACGATTTCCTGCGGGACCTGGTGGAAACCTGGAACGACTTCCGTTGCCTGCTCACGGGCGAACGCAGCTGGTGCTGCCCCGACCCGGCCGCCTTTCCCAAGCATCTGCTGCTGGGTAACCTGGCCGGCGGCGGCGACCCGGACCAGAACCGCACGCAGTTCTATCCGTCGCCGCTGGCAAGCCGGACCGTCGAGCAGCTTGATCATGCCCGTTTCCTGGCGCAAAAGCTCGACACGCTGATCCGCGTGTTCCGGCTGCCGGAGCCACAGGGCGCCGCGATTCGCATCACCCCCAGCCTGTCCGGGGAACAGCCGCTGGAAGAGCGGGCCATACCCTATTACTACCGGGTGGATTCCGGCAACCCGATCCATCGCAACTGGAACCATCGGCTCCACCGCTGCGGCATGGACAGCGGCAACTACTCCTACAACGCCACGCTGTACCGGGCCACGGGAGCCGCGGCCGCTCCGCTGGCGGCGCAGATCGGACGCTTCGGCTTCTTCCGCGTCGAAGGGCACCTGGGACAGTCGCTCAAAACCGTGACCGATGCGATTGAAAAACAGATCGTCGACTGGAATCTCCCCTTCTGGGTGCATGCGGTGATGCTGGGACCGGACCGGAGCAGGATCGTCAAAAAACCGGGCATCCGCTACACGGACCTGCACCGTTTCCATTACCTGTTGCGGCAGGACGTCAGCCACCAGCTGGGCGAAGTGGTCAATTTCAGCCAGAACTTCAAACAGAAGGTGCATCGGGCGGTACGCGACAACCTGATCACCGACGCCCCCGATGATGAAAACGGCAAAACCCTGGAAAACATCTCCAAGGACCAGAACGCGATCGTGGCCCGCAACGCCGCCCGGGTCAGGTCCGGACTGAACCGCGGCTATTCCGGTTACAAGGCCGACAGCAGCTGGAAGCAGAACGTGGCCCCCGCCATGCAGGCCGCCGGGCAGTTCAAGTCCCGGCTGGGCGAGGTGGTGAAAACCGAGTTTGCCACTCCCTTCGACTCGCTGATCGGCAATACGCAGATCCAGTGGCTCGACTGGCTGGACGACATCATCAAGGCCCGGGAGGAACGGGAAGACACAAAACTGCTCTTCTCGACCTTTGTCTCGCAACATCCCGGCCTGCAGCACAGCGGCGGAGTCACGAGCGGCGGCACCCTGGTGCTGGTTTACGACGAAGACCGGACCGTGGTGGCCGACTTCACGCTCCCCTACCGCTGCTCGGATACGATCGAAGAGGAACCGGCCGAGCCGCCGCTGAAAAAACCGGGGCTGCGTCCCGGCTGGATCGTCGGCAACGGCATCAGCGTACTGCCGTCGCGCGACAAGTTTGTACGGGACCGGCTGAACATCTTCAAGACCGACCAGCTGGAAGGGTTCGTAAAGAGCAGGCTGGACGACTTCAAGCTCGAACATGTGGATGTGCTGAAGGAAGAACTGGATCAGAACTGGAACCGGAAGTTCGATTCCCAGCAGAAGGAATATTTCGGAACCATGAAAGAATCGGTCAATCTGTTGGGCAACGCGCTGATTTCTCGCAAGGAGCTGGCGATTGCCGCCGACGCCAACCTGGCCGGTTTCTCCGACAAAGCCCTCGAACAGAAGGTGGTTGATGCCAGGGAAAAACAGCTGGTGGCCGATTATCTGCGGAAGAAGTCCGGCCAGAGCGACCTGTCGGCCGAGAAACGCACGCTTTACGAACAACAGGCCAAAGAGGCTGAATCCGATCTGGCGCTGGCGATTACGGATGCAACCAGGTATGTGGCCGAGTCGAGAACCGACGTTTCGGTCGGCAGCGAGGGGATGTCAGCCATGCTGGAGCTGCAAAACAGCCTGCGGAGCATGACCGACGAAAAGGCCGTGGCAATGGTAACCGACGGTTTTGGCACGATAAAGAACAGTTCCAACAACAGCGGGCTGAACCTGATCATGGATTCGATGCTTGAAATCAGAAGGAGATGAGGTCGTCATGAACGGCGCTCAGCACCGGATACGCTCGCTACGCTGGCAGGTCGGCGCGGAAACGGCCGCCACGGCCTTCTCCTGGCGCGCGCTGCTGCGGGAAAAGGGCGCCGATCTGCTGCTGCCGGCGCTCGAACAGGGGCTTGATGAAGCCGCCACGGAGGAGCGGGTCATTCACATCCCGAAGGTCGAGCTGCATATCCGGCTCGGTTCCGAACAGGAGCTGGAGAAGCTGCTCCCCGGTGCGATGCTAGATCAGCTCAGGAGGCAATTGCGGCTCATGATGACGGCCGACGAGGCAAGCTCGCAAGCCCCACCCGGCGAAGCGGTCAACGAAGAGTACAGCCGCTTCGAGATTCTGTTGCACTACCTGCGGAGTGGCACGCTCCCCTGGCAGGCGGCCGACGGCAGCGCAACGGATCAGGCGCTGGAATTAAGCAAAACCTGCCGGGAGGAATGGCCGCGCATACTGGAACTCCTCAAAGCGGTCCGGGAAGAGGCTCCCTTCTACTTCCGCCTGTTGCAGCTGCTCCCGGAGAATGAGTACGCAATGCTGATCCGGGTGCTCTCGGACTCGATCCCGGAGGAGTTCCGGGAGACGGCCATGGAATGCCTGGCGCTGCTTCTGGATGGCAAGAGTGAGCGCTTCCGCCACAGTCACTACACTCGCCTGAGCCTGATGGCCGGCGTCCTGGCCGAGAGCATTGCCTGGCAGAAAAAAACCACCGCCCGCTCACTCCTGAAGATGGCGGCCAGCACGGTGCCTCCGCAGGAACGGCATCTGCTGAAAGAATCCATCGCGGCCATGCCCCGGCCGTTACCAGCGGAGGAGGCCGACAGCGCCGGCGTGGAGGATGAATCCACTCCCGGAGTCAGAATTGTCACCACGCCGGACAGCCCGGACCCGGAGTTACAACAGGAACAGCGATCTGAAAACAGGTTTGCGGCGTCACGGACAGCTACGGGATCAACTGCCGCTGAATATAACAACCCGCCCGTTCCGGACGGCCGAAGCGAACAAACCCGCGCCGAGGTGTCGGAGGGGCTGTACCCGATGCTGGTCCACCAGGCCGGCC
>JAURXC010000343.1 GCA_030654645.1 Deltaproteobacteria bacterium
AAATACAAAAGCCCTTGATTTCTCAAGGGCTTTTGTATTTGTCCGGACTGTGCCGGACTGTTAAATGGTGGAGGTGGTGGGAGTCGAACCCACGTCCGAAAAATCTAGCATCTGAGACCCTACACCGTTAGTTCGTTGCTCGATTTAACCGTCTGCCTGCGCAGCGAACAAGGCAGTCAAACGGCGGTCCCGTGAGTTTCGGGTTGCGCTACGGGCGTTGCGCTCCCCTATCCGGTAGTGAGTGACGCCCCCTTTTTACCACCGGCATCTTGATCGGGGACGCCTGTTAAGCTGCTAGAGCTACAGGAGTGTTATAATTGTCGGCAATTAATGCCGTGCAGGTTTATTAAGGTCGGCCGCCTGCCCCGACCCGGTGCTCCCCAGATTTTCAATTCCCCGTCGAAACCTTTACACCCCCATATAAAATTATAAGCTTAATTTTGAATGCTGAATCATGAAAAAAACTAATCCCGGTTTCTGGCCTTGAGCGCCTGTGACATTTCGCGCTGGCCAACTTTCTTCTTCATGTCCTCGCGTTTATCGTACAGTTTCTTCCCTTTGGCAAGGCCTATCTCCACCTTGACCCGTCCATCCTTGAAATAGAGCCTGAGCGGAATGACCGAAAGCCCCTTTTCGCGGATACGGCCGTACAGGCGTTCGATCTCGCGGCGATGCAACAGCAGCTTGCGGTTGCGGTCCGGTTGATGGTTCTGGCGGTTGCCGAATTCGTACTGCGAGATGTTCAGGTTGTGCAGGAACGCCTCTCCGTCACGCACCAGCATGAACGAATCGTTCAGGTTGGCCTTGCCGGCCCGCAGCGACTTGACTTCGGTCCCCTGAAGAACCAGCCCCGCCTCCAGCTTCTCCTCGATGAAGTAATCGTGGTAGGCCTTCTTGTTGTTGCAGATCAGTTTCTCACCCATGTTTTGCACCATAGCAGAATTTTATCGAAAAGGGAATCATGCTGCTGCCGGCCAGCCGTGTTGCGCATGGGTGGGATGATAATTCCGGGTTCAGCCGCACTCATCCTTGCATTAAGCCTTGGTTATCTATATATTCGCCGCTATCTCTGTCTACGAGGATGGATAATATGACGCCAGTAGAAACAGTCCCCGCCAACGGCGACAAGCCGACCGCCGCCGATCTCCAACGTTCATTTCTTCGCCATCTGAAATATACGCTGGTCAGGGACAAGTATTCCGCGACCAAGGCCGACCTGTATCTGGCGCTGGCCTATGCCGTGCGTGACGTGCTGGTGGACCGCTGGCTCGACACCCAGCAATCCTACTATATCAACGATGCCAAGCGGGTTTATTACATTTCGATGGAATTCCTGATGGGGCGCACGCTCGGCAACAGCCTGATCAACCTGGGGATCATGGACGAGTGGCAGACCGCGCTGAAACAGATGGGGATCGATGTCGAGGAACTTCAGGAGAACGAGTGGGACGCCGGCCTTGGAAACGGCGGCCTGGGGCGTCTGGCGGCCTGCTTCCTGGATTCGATGGCTACCATGAGTCTGCCGGCCTACGGTTACGGCATCCGCTATGAATTCGGCATGTTCTACCAGAAGATCATCGACGGAGTCCAGTGCGAGTATCCGGACAACTGGCTGCGCTACGGCAACCCCTGGGAGTTCGATCGCCAGGAACACCTGCACCAGGTCAAGTTCGGCGGCAGGGTGGAATACCATCCCGATCAGGATGGCGGCAAGCGCTGTTCCTGGGTTGACACCACCGATGTCATGGCCCTGGCCTATGACTTTCCGGTGCCGGGCTACGGCAACGATACCGTCAACACCATGCGGCTCTGGAGCGCCAAATCGACCCGTGATTTCGAGCTGGGTTCCTTCAACCAGGGCAACTATATCGGCGCGGTGGAATCCAAGATGCGCACCGAGAATATCTCCAAGGTACTCTACCCGGCCGACCATATGGCCGAGGGCAAGGAGCTGCGCCTGCGCCAGGAGTATTTCCTCTCTTCCGCGACGGTGCAGGACATCTTCTACCGTTTTGCCAAAAAGCATGACGACCTGAACATGCTCCCTGAAAAGGTGGCGATACAGCTGAATGATACCCATCCGACCCTGGCGATACCGGAGCTGATGCGGATCCTGCTGGACGAGAAACATCTAGGCTGGGACGATGCCTGGAATATCTCGGTCAGGACTTTTGCCTATACCAACCACACCGTGCTGCCGGAAGCGCTTGAAAAATGGCCCGTGCAGACCATGGAAAAGATTCTGCCGCGTCATCTGCATATCATCTACGAAATAAACGAGCATTTCATTCGCCAGGTCGCCGCTCGTTTTCCGGGCGATTCCGGGCGTCTGCGGCGCATGTCGATCATCGGCGAGGATGGCGAAAAAAATGTCCGCATGGCCCATCTGGCCATCGTCGGCAGCCATTCGGTCAACGGAGTGGCGGAATTGCATACGCGGTTGCTGAAGGACAGGCTGTTTGCCAACTTCAATGCCTTTTATCCTGGCAAGTTCAATTCCAAGACGAACGGTATCACTCCGCGGCGGTGGCTCTTGCAGGCGAATAGAGAGCTTGCAGCCCTGATCACCCACCATATCGGTTCCGGCTGGGTTACG
>JAURXC010000349.1 GCA_030654645.1 Deltaproteobacteria bacterium
TGCCGGCACGAGAACAGGGGTTATCCCATATCCATACCTCAACACGAGAGTGCACACCGCAAGGTTGCACTCTTTTTATTTGCATACCATGAGAATTCCAAAAACATCCGATATACTTGGTATCATTAACAAAATAGCCCCGACCTCCCTGGCGGAAGCCTGGGACAACCCCGGGCTTCAGGTGGGCGACCCGGGGGCGGATGTGACGCGGATCATGGTAGCCCTCGATCCGACGCCTGATGTAATCAATTCCGCCATAACTTCCTCCTGTCAGTTGCTGGTCACACATCACCCCCTCATTTTCAAGCCGCTCAAGTCAATATCCTTCGCGAATCCACTGGGACGTTCCATACACACCGCTATAAGCGCCGGTTTATCGGTGCTCTGCATGCATACCAACTATGACAGCGCCAACGGCGGCCTGAACGATCTGTTGGCCCGGAAAATCGGCCTTTCCGGCTGTTCACCGCTCCAGATAACAACCGTGCGTGAACTGGTCAAGCTGGTCGTCTTCGTTCCCGCCAGCCACCTTGAAAAGGTGAGAAATGCGCTGTTTCCCCATCTGCCCGCACAGGGCAATTACCGGGACTGCTCGTTTGCCGCCGGTGGCGAGGGAACTTTCCTGCCTTTGGATGGCGCCAGGCCCTTCATCGGGACTGTCGGAAAACAGGAAAAGGTTTCCGAAGAACGGCTTGAGCTGCTGGTTGAACGCCAGAACCTGCCCCGTGCGCTGAAAGCACTGTTTGCTTCGCACCCGTACGAGGAACCGGCCTACGACCTCTATCCCTTGCTTAATGAAGGAGAGAAGTTAGGCCTGGGACGGGTCGGACGCCTGTCAAACCCGCTTTCCCTGGGAGAGTATGTGGAGCAAATCAGGGAGTCGCTGTCTGCTCCGGGATTGCGCTATGTGGGTGAGCCGTCAGCCACTGTTTCGAAGATCGCTCTTTGCAGCGGCAGCGGAGCTTCTCTTTTGCGTGATGCGGTGCGCGCTGGCGCGGACGTGCTGGTTACCGGCGACATAAAATATCATGATGCCCGTGATGCGCAGGATTTGGGGATCGCCTTGATAGATGCCGGCCATTTTAAGTCCGAGATAATCATGGTGGAGGAAATTACCGGACGCCTGAGTCGAGCTCTTGAGGAGATCGGTTTTCAAGGTTGCCAGGTATTGCCGTGCCGTATGGAAAGTGATCCGTTCAGAATATTAACCGAACCGGTGAAATAATAAAACTTGTACCAAAGGGGGAAAAGGATTTTGAAAAAGAAACTGGACATGCTGGAAGAGTTACAGGAAGTTGACCAGATGATCGATAGTCTGAAGGTCAAGCAGAGCGGATTGCATGAAGAGCTTAACGATATAGCCCAGGCGATTGATGCGTCCCGTGAGGAGCTGGCCACAATGCAAACCGGGCTTGCTCAGCTTGAACAGGAAAAACGCGATCTGGAAGTCAACCATGCGGCGGAACTCGAAAATATTCTGCGCGCTGAAACCAACATGAAAGAGATCAAGACCAACAAGGAGTTCCAGGCGGTCGGGCGCGAGATTACTGCCGCGCGTAAGCAGATTACCGATCTTGAAGAGCGGGTTTTGCAGAAGATCGGTCAGATCGAGGAACTGTCCGGAACGGTTGCCGCCAAAAGCGCTGCACTGGAAGAGCTGTCCGAAAACTCCGGACGGCGCATCGCGGAAAAGCAGTCGGAAATAGAAAATATTCAACAGGATATTGATTCCGACATTGCCCGTCGTGAAATATTGACAAAAGAAATGCCAGCCAGCCTGGTCAAGCGGTTTGCCGCCCTGCGCGACCAGCGTCGCGGCCAGGCGCTCGCAATTGCCCGCGACGGCCATTGCCTGGGATGCAACATGCATCTGCCGCCACAGCTGTATAACAACCTGTTCAAGTATGAAGAACTGCTGACCTGTCCGCATTGTCAGAGGATCCTGATTCTGAAACAGCAGTAGCACCAGTTGATTAACGGTGGAAGTGCGCAGTCCGCCGGATCGAGAGTTTGGTTGAAGTAGTCCAGATGGCCGCCGCCGGTTTATCCGGGGGAGGAAAGTCCGGGCTCCACAGGGTATGACGCTGGATAACGTCCAGCGGGGGTGACCCCAGGGATAAGTGCCACAGAGAGAAGTCCGCCTGCCTCGGCAGGTAAGGGTGAAAGGGTGAGGTAAGAGCTCACCGGATCCGGCGGTGACGTCGGATGCCAGGTAAACCCCGTCAGGAGCAAGGCCAAATAGGGAGGCGTTAAGGGCTACCCGTCCGTGCCTCCGGGTTGGCTGCTTGAGGCTGTCGGTAACGGCAGACCCAGATGAATGACCATCGCCCGGCCAGGGGTAACCCGCACCGGGAACAGAACCCGGCTTACGGACTGCTTCAACCAAAATATTAAGGATCAATGTGAGCGATCAGAAGCTGTGGCAGGATGGCCAGGTGTCACTTAATGCGCTGTTGAGTGATATTTCTCCCGCTGCCAAAAAGCCGCTGCTGGAATTGTTGTCCGGCTACCGCGTGGGAAAAGAATCTTTGGCTGCCATTACCCTGGCTGCTGATTCGGAAACAATCTGTCGTGACTGTGGCGGTAAATGCTGCCTGAACGGCAAGTACCGGGTGAATGTCTTCGACGGCCTGTCCCTCTGCGCTGCCGGAATATCGGTCGTACCGGATTTTTCACAGAAGCCCATGTGTCCTTACTCGAACGCTGGGGGATGTATTCTGGAGCCCGGCTTCCGGCCGCTTGACTGTATTCTTTTTGTATGTGACTCCCTTGAAGGTCAACTTCCTGACTCGGATAGAGTGGATCTGACAGCACTCGAAAATAATCTCCGGGAATGCCTGAGTGAGGCGTCACTGTTATTGAACATTAACCTGGGCACACCTCTGCTGTTGTGGGCAGAAAAACTGACAAACCAACCAATCCATAATCAAAGAGGCATATAGATGACTGCTACCAATGATCTCGTCCTTATTCACGTTGATGACAAACCGGGCTTCTACGCCCGGGTCGAAGAGATTACACCGGATGTCAAGCCTGGATGGTGGCAGGTCAAACTGCTGGTGTTGACTTTTCCACTGCAGGTTTTTACCTGGATTCTTGATGATTTCCAGATGGATGGCGCTGCCTTCACCATGGGGGGAACCCCGTTGCGTCTGGAAGGTGTTGTCTCGCCGGTAGAGTTGGAACGGATTGAGAAAGAAAAAGAAGAAAAGGAACGCCAGACGCGGATGCGTCAGGAGGGTGGCGCGCCCAAGGTGATTTCCTTGCAGGATCGCAGGAAAAAGTAATCGGTTTACCGTAATAGTAAGCCCCAACACAAAAGCCCTTCCGGATACATTCCGGAAGGGCTTTTGTGTTCATTAGCCGTCAGAGTGGTTATTCACAGGTGAAGTTTGCTTCGATGCGGCGATTCTTTGCTTTACCTTCCTTGGTCTTGTTGCTGGCAACCGGCTTGCTGAACCCGAATCCTTTTGCAGTGATACGCTCGGGAGCGATGCCGTGGTCCTTTTCCATATACTGTTTGACGCTGTCGGCCCGGCGCTGTGACAGTTTGAGGTTGAACTCCTTGCCGCCGACGTTGTCGGTATGGCCGGAAATCTCGCCTTTAGCATTGGGGAATTCTTTCAGGAATTCGGCGAGTTTTTCAAGATCGGCCTTGTACTTGGGTTTGATGTCGGCTTTGTTGGTGTCGAACTCGACCGCCAGAACAGCCGGCTTATCGCAGAAACGCTGTGCAGCGGCAGCCTTCTGGGCGGATTCCACCACAGGGGCAGGGGCAGGTGCCGGGGCTGGGGCGGGTGGCGGAGGAAGAGTCACGCCGATGCTGGCTCTGCTGGTTGCTTCGCCACCGGGGCCGCTGCAGGTCAGCGTGTAGGCGGTATCTTCCGCGGGTGTAATCGCGCGTGAACCTTGCGGCGCTACCTGGCCGATTTCAGGTTGGATAAAACATTTGTCGGCATTGCTGGATGTCCAGCTCAGTGTGGCTGCAGCATCATTGGACTTGATGATCGTTACCGGAGACACGGAAATATTGGCAACAGGCGCGGCGGGTGGAGGCGGCACTATTTTGGCCGGTTCGGGCATCGGTGCCGGAGGTGGAACCACCGGTTGAGCAACCGGTTGGACAGCCGGGGTCGTTCCGCCAAATGGAATGTGTGCGCCCAGGGTGTACTCGATGTTGTTATAGGTTTTGCTGTAGCTGTAAATTATGTGGCGAACATCACCTCTCAGCGCAAAATTGTCGTTAAGGAAATACTTGGCGCCCAGGCCGTAATCGAACGCGCCCCGTGTTTTATTGTTAATACCGTTACCATCAAAATTGATTCCGGCGTATCCGGCCGCCAGATAAGGGACCAGTTTGTTGTCCGGCCACATATGGTACAACAGTTCTCCGCCGTAGCGATACATGCTGACATCGCCCTTGCCGCCGTTGTCAAGCTCGGTGTTGGCATAGTCGAACAGCCCTTCGATTCCAAACCTTTTGGTGAAGTTGTAGCCGGCCCGAATTCCATAGACCGGAGTAGTCTCCAGATCCTGTTTCTCATCAAAGGTGTAGCCGCCGATCACAGGGGAGATTGAAAACTGACTCTCCTTGATAGAGGCAAATGAGGCACTTGCCGATACGATCAAGGCCGCTGCCATAATACCGCTTAACATTTTTTTCATTGTTGGTCCTCCTTTTCAGATGATGTACCGATGAGTGGATACTTATTCAATGTCAATGCAGATCTATAAGCCGCAAGAACAATTACAGCCTTAAACTATTTTATGTATACTAGCACAATGTCATTTCAATGCAAGCTTTTGGGGTAAAATCTTGCTTTTTTATCCGGCCTGCATTAATCTTTTTACCTGACAATCACGCTAGTCCGGTAGTACAACTGCCGCAGACCAAGGAGGATTTTTGATGTTTTTCCCACAGTTCCGTGCACGTAGAATAAGAGGCAATGAAACCTTCCGCCGGATGGTTCGTGAAACAACTCTTTCGGTTAACGACCTGGTATATCCGATGTTTTCGGCTTTCGGCAGCGGAATCCGTAAAGAGATCTCATCAATGCCGGGGATCTATCAGCAATCGATCGAGCATATCGTGGCGGATGCAAAAGAGGCGCGGGACCTGGGCATCCCGGCGGTGCTGCTGTTCGGGATTCCAGAGACCAAGGACGCGGTCGGCAGCGACGCCTATTCCGAGACAGGCATAATACAGGAAACGATCCGGGCCCTGAAGAAGGAGGTTCCGGGACTGGCGGTGATCACTGATGTCTGCATGTGCGAATATACCGATCACGGTCATTGCGGGATAATCAAAAACGGGGATGTGGATAACGACGCCACGCTGGAACTGCTTGCACGCGAGGCTCTCTCGCATGTGGAAGCCGGTGCGGACATGGTGGCTCCGTCCGACATGATGGATGGACGGGTGGCTGCCATCAGGGAAACACTGGATGAGCACGGCTATGATTCGATTCCGATCATGAGCTATGCCGTCAAATATGCTTCGGGCTATTACGGGCCATTCCGCGAAGCGGCGGAATCAACGCCGCAGTTCGGTGATCGCCGCAGCTACCAGATGGACCCGGCCAACCGACTGGAAGCGCTACGCGAGGCTGCCTCGGATATCGAGGAAGGCGCCGACATCATCATGGTCAAGCCCGGCCTGCCCTATCTGGATATTCTCAGGGATCTGCGCAACGAGTACAACCTGCCGCTGGCGGTCTACAATGTGTCCGGCGAATACAGCATGGTCAAGGGGGCGGCCATGAAGGGCTGGATCGATGAAGAGCGGGTTGTGATGGAGACAATGCTCGGCTTCAAGAGGGCCGGTGCCGATATAATTATTACCTATCATGCCAAGGATGTGGCTCGCTGGCTTGCCAGGTAGGATGCACACGAAGCAGAAGCAAGCAGGGGCGAAGCGGGAGTAAGCTGCTTCGCCCCTGCTTTTTAAATGGCCGGCACTATTCCCCGGCTCTTTCGGACATTTCCTTCTTGTGTTTCCTGATCGTGCCTTCCTCGCCATTGGGTGCCTGAGTTCCAGGTTCTTTCTCGGAAAGTTTAGGCAGGTTTGGCATGCTCGGCAGCTTCAGCCCGGGCTTGGCGATACCGGAGGTCTGGGTAGCGGCCACCGGCGACGGCGAAGCTTTAGTCGCCAGTACAGCGCCTGAAACCCGGTGGTGTTTGCGAACCGCACGATGCTTGCGGGCAAAGGTACGCTTCAAGTCTATTTCCGATAAGGAAAACTCGGTCAGCGTGTCACGGTTTACCAGAACATGCACCTTGCCCTTGGCTCTCCAGACGGATCTTGCGCTGATGGTTCCCCCCTCTTTCAGATAGACCGTCCGCGCAGCCAGGACCGGTGTCGCGGATGTACAGATCGCCAGCACAACCAGCAGCAACTTTTTCATGATATCCCTCCCTGATTCAGCTTTAAATCTTTGGAGGCTGACCGAGATAGCGCGGCAGTGAACCACGCACTTCGACCGCCGCCCCATCTTCCAATTCATCCAACTCCCCGTAGTCATCCCCATATTCGTTCTCGCCGACAGCCCATTCGTACAGCTTCTGCGAATCCAAGAGCGCTGGCTTTGCCGGGGTGCCGAAAACGCGGTTCTGCATCTCTTCGTCGAACAGTCCGATACAGCCGTGGGATGCGGGTCGTCCTGGCAGGTCGCGGGCATGTATCCAGTAGGAAACATTGTCCGGGCCGATGTAAAAGCGCATGGCGTTGTCCATCGGATACTGTTCCTCATCGTTGGCAGTCTTGTAAAGCGACGAGGTGTGCGTCAGATGCCGCGCATCAATCCGGAACATGCCGGTCGGCGTTTCGGTGGTGGCCTTGCCGGTGGCCGCCGGCGCGGAAAAGACCAGTCGCCCCTTTTCGTAGGCGCCCAGCCACTGTTCGGTGATGTTCACCAGGATATATTTGCCATGCCGGGCGGCCGGCTCATGGAATTTGGGCAATGGGGTGTAGTTGCGGATATCGGCCATGTTTTCAGGGACTTTTATGGTCATGCCCGGATAGACGTGCCGCCGGTCCACCCGGTTTAAGCGGGCGACCCAGATCCAGTCTTCTCCGAAAAGCGATTCCAGCGTTTGATGGGGTTGTACGAAGTGGCCATGCCATTTGATGTTTGCCAGGCTGGGATACTCGACCCGGGAGAGATCCTCAATGGCCTTGTCCGCCGGGGATGCCGCCGGTTCGTCGGTGACCGAAGGTGTGCGCAACACCGTGAAACCGACCAGTACCGCGGTAAACAGAATGACCAGGACAAACTTGTGTGAGAGCCGCATCCGGCTGTAATGCATAATAATTCTTCCTTGACTGGATGATGAGCTAATTTAATATAATAGCCGTTTATCGGGCACTATTCAACCATTGTGACGGAACCGGCCGGAAAAAGTCTGGCTACCACCCGAAACTGGTGCTAATTTGTATTCCAGATGTTCATGGACCTGTTTTCCAGGTGGCCGGAGGAAATAATGCCCGATTCGGATCAGAACGCATCAGCGACAACATTCAACCAGTTTGCCAGCGACAATTATGCCGGAATCTGCCCCGAGGCCTGGCAGGCCATGCAGGCCGCCAACAGCGGTTATGTAACTTCCTACGGGGACGATTACTGGACGGAGCGCGCCTGCGAACAGATCCGGCGGATTTTTGAAACCGATTGCCAGGTATTCTTCGTTTTCAACGGCACGGCGGCCAACTCGCTGGCGCTGGCCTCACTATGCCGATCATATCACAGCGTCATCTGCCATGATCTGGCCCATGTAGAAACAGATGAATGCGGCGCTCCGGAGTTTTTCTCCAACGGCACCAAGCTTCTGCACGTACCGGGACCGGGAGGAAAATTCGACTTGGCCGAGGTTGAACGGACCATAACCCGGCGCAGCGATATCCACTATCCGAGGCCCAGGGTGCTGAGCCTTACTCAGGCCACCGAGGTCGGCACGGTTTACAGCGCAACCGAGATTTCGGCGGCCAGCGAACTGGCCCGCAGTTACGGCCTGCGTGTACATATGGACGGGGCCCGCTTTGCCAACGCAGTTGCTTCGCTGGATGTGGCTCCCGCCGACATCAGCTGGCGGGCCGGGGTTGATGTGCTCTGTCTGGGAGGCGCCAAAAACGGTATGGCGGTCGGCGAGGCAGTGGTGTTCTTTGACCGGGAACTGGCCGAAGAATTCGAATACCGCTGCAAACAGGCCGGACAGCTGGCTTCCAAGATGCGTTTCATCTCGGCCCCCTGGATCGGCATGCTGGAAGGAGACACCTGGCTCAAAAACGCCCGGCATGCCAACAGCTGTGCCGCACTGTTGGCGGAACAACTGTCCGCGATCGACGGAATCAGGATCATGTACCCGCAGCAGGCCAACTCGGTTTTCGTGGAGATGCCGGAGGCGGTCGCGGACAGGTTGCGCGTAGCGGGATGGCGTTTCTACTCGTTTATCGGTTCCGGCGGGGCGCGTTTCATGTGTTCCTGGCAAACATCCCGGGATGAGGTTATGCAGCTGGCCGGGGCGGTCAGAAAGGCTTTCAGTCAGGACATCTGAACAAGGAGGAGGGCGAAATGATTAAAACAGCAACTTTTGAGGCACTGTTGGCGGATGCTATACCGGATGGACAGGGGGGCTACACCTTCAAGCTGGAAGGAAAAAGCTATACCATCAAGGACAAGGATGAAGTGCGCAAGATTGCCGAACAGCACGGTTATATAATCATCTATTGATCTTACGAATGTTCAGGCGATACATCCCGGTTTGAAGCCAAATCACCTCACCACAAGCTCAACTCTCCTGTTGCGCGGTTCCGGCACCCCCTCCGGCGTATCGATCAGAGGCAGTCCCATGCCGTGGGAAGCCACTTCCAGCGATTCGGCAACAACCCCCATGCCTGTGAGCAGTTTTGCGACCTCATTGGCGCGCTCCCTGGAAATTCTGACGTTGACATCCCTGGAACCGACTTTGTCCGTATGGCCGCTGATGCTGATGTCGCTGGAATGTACCTTGCGAATATAATCGATAATCACCGGCAGAATCTTTTCGGATTCCGGCGTCAACCGGGATGTGCCCGGCTCAAAATAGAGCAGAAACGTGAGTGGGGCAGTCGGTTGAGCCGCCAGGGCATCCTTGAAAGTGATATTGAACTCTGCTTCAGTCATGATGACCGGTTGAGAGGGGCGATCATCGGGATAGAAAAGATCAATCGACTCAAACGGTTTGGCGAGATGGATCTCGCCCGCCTTGTTTGTAACGGTCACATTGCCGACATGCCCGTCCGGCGACGGCAGTAGGACAAATTTGCTGCGCGGAGAAGAACAACCGCATAACGCAAACAAAAGAATGGGCAATGACATCAGGAGACAGCGGACATGATTATTCATTGTCGCCTCCCTCCACCTTGATCGCCAGCTTTGTACCCCTGACGCCCGCAACCGCGACGGGTGTCTCGAAGCGGGTCGCATCGGCATTCATTCTGGCGATCAGTCCACTCAGGTAGACCATTGTTCCACGTCGAATCTGTCCGACAAAACCGGCCTTCTTTTCCAGGGCATTGAACTCATAGCTTGCAAGCCGGAATTTAGTGTTCGGACCGAGCGAGAGCGTGCTGTTGTCATTAAAAACAATACCCATCGAGCCCTGTTTGCCCGTCAACAGAATGTCGTTCCTGACAATTTTCATATCTATTTTAGCAGCGGATTGCTCGGCCCCCCTGATGATGTAGACGGGGCCGTTGATAGTTTTTACCCGTCCGACGGCATCACTGTCCGCCGCAAAAGCACAGGTACAGCTGTAAACCATCAAAAACAAAAGAAACAATAATCCGTGATACATGCAATTCCTTCCCGACAAAATACCGTGTTAAATTTAACCCAGGAAAATACAATTAGATATATCACATGTAGAGTGTCGTGCAACTGAACATTTTGTTTTTTTAAATTATCGAATGAAAAGTACATCGGTAAGTTGCTCCCGTGCTGCCAGCGCGGCGCAGAAACCTTCGGGGACGGCCAGATCGGCCAGGCTCCATTCGCAAAGCTGTTCGGGGTTGCTTCGGAGCGCCAGCAGCGCCGGCGGCTGGCCGGGAAGCAGGGATACATCGCAGATGTCGGATGGGGAGGAAAAACCGCTGCCGCACGCCTTCAGATAGGCTTCCTTGCGAGTCCAGCAGCGGTAGAAGGCTGCCGGCTGCAGCACAGGCGGCAGAGAGAAAAACTCGGTCTGTTCATGGTGGGAAAAAAACTGCCTCGCGATCGCCTCAAAAGGCAGATCGTCACGCACCTGTTCCAGGTCAACCCCTAACTCGCAATTCCGGGCCAGCGCCAGAATACAGAGGTCTCCGCTGTGGGAAAGGTTAAAACGGAGTCCATGGTCGTGCCGATCTTCCAGCCGAGGTTTTCCATATGGATTGGTTGTCAGAAGGAGGACGGCCGGTTCCAGTTCCAGGTAACCGGCCAGGATCTCCCGGAGCCGGCCGCGTCCGGCAATGAAGCGCTTACGGACCTGTCGATCCACCAGTCTGTCGGCCCGTTGCCGTTCATCAGGGGTCAGCAGTTGTTCCAGTCCGGGCAGTTCCTCTTCTCCAATGGCCAGAGTGAACAGGCGGATGTGAACCTCGCCGGGACCGGGCCAGAGCCGGGTCATAACTCTTCGGTCGCCAGCCATTGGCCCAGCCGCAGCAGCCCTTCCCGGATCGACACCCGCGGCTCATAGCCCAGGTCGCGGCGGGCGGCGGCGATATTGAACCAGTGGGCCGTGGCCAGCTCCTTGGCAACAAAGCGGGTCATGGGCGGTTCTCCCGATATGCGCAAAAGGCTCCAGAGCCCCTCGCAGGCAGCGCCGGTGGCGTAGGCCAGCCGTGGCGGGATACTGCGGGTCTCGGGCGGCAGGCCGGCGGCGGCCAGAATCCGGTTGACCATATCCCAGAGCGGCAGCGGCTCTCCATTGGAGATGAAATAGGCCTTGCCGGATATGTTTCCACCCGGAATCAGGCGGTCAGCCGCCAGCAGATGGGCCTCGGCGGCGTTATCCACGTAGACCGTGTCCACCAGGCAGGGCTTACGGCCGATGCGCCGCAGTTTCCCGGCACGCCCCTTGGAAACGATGCGTGGCACCAGATGGTTGTCTCCCGGCCCCCAGATCAGGTGCGGGCGGAGCGATACGGTAGCCATCTGGGGCGAGTCTGCGTCCAGCACGATCTGTTCGGCCATGGCTTTTGTCTGCGGATAGTGGGCGATGTAACTGTCCGGATAGGGCAGGGATTCGTCGCCCCCCTCCACGTCCCGTCCGTCGAAGACTACGCTCGGAGAACCGGTGTAGACCAGCCGGCTGATGCCGTTGGCCCGGCAGGCGGCCAGCACGTTGACCGTGCCGGTCACGTTGGCGCTGTAAAAATCATCGTAATTGCCCCAGATGCCGGCCTTGGCCGCGACGTGGAAGATTATATCGCACCCCTCGGCAGCCTTGATCAGCAGCTCGCGTTTCGACAGGTCGCCGCGGATCTGCTCCACGCCCAGAGCGGCCAGGGTTGGATGCGCGCCGCGCGAAAAGCTCCTGACCTGGTCGCCCCGTTCTCGCAGCATGCGCACGATTGTACCCCCCAGGAAGCCACCTCCACCGGTCACCAATGCTTTCATACGAATCCGCCTTCAACCGTATAGCTGCGTTGCCGCGTCACGGCTTTCCTCGACGTACTGAAATGTACGTCTTCGTCGGCCCTTCCTTGGCGCCTTGCTCTCCGCTTGAAATCAAATTCGTTAATCATGACAGTTTCCCTTTTGCCCATATCGCCAGTTTCTCACGAAATATCTTGGCGTTGTGGCGAATATCGACCGGGAAGGCCGGATGAAACAGGAAGGTGTCGATGCCCAGGGTGTGAACGTGGGCTCTGGCAAGCTCAAGCAGTTCTTTCCTGATCTGCTCCTGATCCACGCTGATGCCCTTTTCCAGCTCGACACACAGCACCGGTCGCTGGCTGCCCGCTGTTCCGACTCCCACCAGCGCGGTGCGGAATACCGCCGGGTGGGTGTTGAAGACCCCTTCCACCGGGATCGTGAAGAGCGGTCCATCCTGGGTTTCGACCCTGTGGGACTTGCGTCCGCAGAACCAGAGCCGCCCCTTGTCGTCGAAGCCCCCCAGATCCCCCATGCGGTGCAGAAAGCCTCCGGCCGGGTCGGTGATCTTGGAGAGCCGGTTGGCTTCGGGGCGATTGTGGTAACCGCGCGTCACCTGTTCCCCCTGCACCACGATCTCGCCGATCTTGCCGGGCGGAACCCGCAGCGAATCCTTCCAGAGCGGTATTGCCTCGTCGCTGATTTCGATCACTTCCAGCCGGATGCCCGGCACCGGGCGGCCGATGCAGACGCCGCCTCCGGCATCGGTGATCGCTCGTGTTTCACCCAGGATCTCGTTGCTGCCGATGGAGCAGACCGGCAGCGCCTCGGTGGCGCCATAGGGGGTGAAAATCTCCGCATCGGGCGGCAGCATGCGCGTGAAGCGCTCCAGCACCGCAGCCGGCACCGGCGCTCCGGCCGAGATCACCCGCTTGAGCGTGGGCAGCCTGATGCCCTGTTCGGCGCCGTAACGTCCGACCCGGTTGATCAGGGCCGGCGAGCCGAACATGGTCGTAACGCCATGGGTCGTAATGGCGGAGATGATCTTTTCCGGATCCACCGAGCCGGGACGGGTGAAGTCCATCTCCGGGATTACCGCGGTCATGCCCAGTGCCGGGGCGAACAGCGCGAACAGTGGGAAGGTGGGCAGGTCGATTTCGCCCGGCCTGATGTCGTAGACCGCACGCAGCGCCTCGACCTGGGCCGCGAAGTTGCCGTGGCTGTAGACCGCCCCCTTGGGAGGGCCGGTACTGCCGCTGGTGAAGAGGATCGCGGCGGTGTCGTCACGGCCGGTCGGGGCGGCTGAAAAGGAGATGTTCTCTTCGTCGTGCCTAAGCAGGCTGTCCAGGTTCGCCCCCCCCCAGAACAGGCGCCGTCCGACTGTGACATGCGTCTTGAGAGTGCTCTTGCCCCAACCGAACAGAATCCGCGCGACATGGGCCTTGGGAATACCGATGAAAGCCTGCGGTTCGGCTTCTGCCAGGCAGGCCTTCAGGTTTTTGATTCCCAGGCCGGGATCGATCAGGACCGGAATCGCTCCGGTCTTGAAAAGGGCAAAGGTCAGCGCGAAAAGATCAGGCCCGGGGGGCACCATCAGCACGCTGCGCACCCCCCGGCCGATGCCGTTTCTGACCAGACCGTGGGCGATGCGGTCGGAGAGCGCATTCAGCTCGCTAAAGGAGAGGCGAATATTGCCCTTGGGAAAGATGATGGCCGTGGTATCGGGCTGCAGGCGGGCCATCTCCGGCAGGTGGGCGGCGATGTTGATGAAACGTTGAGGGTTCATGGTGTTATCAATATACCTACTGGTTCGATTTGTGTTTTAATCAATACATCAATTAGACCGCATCTTCAATCAGCTTGGGGACTTTTCATCGACCTTTGCAAATCCACCAGAGATCGGTAGCAGCCGCGCGGTGTGGAGTCGAAAACAACCACCCGGCAGCCGCACCGCCGCTGCAACTCCTCCAGCGTCACGTCGTCCAGGAAGACCCCCTCCCCTTCTTTTAGCATCACATCCGGCACCAGCAGCGCTGCGCCTGTTTCGTGCCCGGCCAGCGCGGCAACAATATCGTTGCCGGCCACCAGGCCGCTGACGGTGACCGACGAACCGAACAGCCTGTTTTCCACAGCCAGCGGCACCAGTTCCAGACCGGTCTTTTGCGACAGCCGGCCCAGGAATTCACCGACAAATCCGGCGGCCGAGACCCCGGTTACGACCGTCGCCCGGAACGAAGCCACATGGCGGGCGCGGCGCAGCGCCTGCCCGGCCTCCCTGGCAAAAAGCGGAGCCATGCCAACCCCGTTCTCAATCTGCGGGAAGTCGCCATACTCCCTGA
>JAURXC010000364.1 GCA_030654645.1 Deltaproteobacteria bacterium
CTGCTGGCAGACGACCCCCTTCAGCGATTCGGACAGCATTGCCCGCACCTGCTCCTGCTGGTCGGTGGGGAAGACGTCGATGATGCGGTCAACGGTTTTGGCGGCGGTGCTGGTATGCAGGGTTCCGAAGACCAGATGGCCGGTCTCGGCGGCGCTCATGGCCAGCTGGATCGTGATCAGGTCGCGCATCTCCCCGACCAGGATTACGTCCGGGTCCTCGCGCAGCGCGGCTTTCAGCGCCGAAGCGAAGCTCTCGGTGTGCTCGCCGATCTGGCGCTGGTTCATCAGTGACATCTTGTTCTGGTGGATGAACTCCAGCGGGTCCTCGAATGTCAGGATATGTTCCTTGCGGGTCGAGTTGATCAGGTCGATCATCCCGGCCAGCGTGGTGGACTTGCCGGAACCGGTCGGTCCGGTCACCAGCACCAGCCCCTTCTTGAAGTTGGTCATGCGCCGCACGCCTTCCGGCAGTCCCAGCTCATCGGCCGAGAGGATCTTGCTGGGAATGATGCGGAATACCGCGGCGATGCCACGGTACTGCATCATGATGTTGCCGCGGAAACGGGCCAGATCCGCCACTTCATAGGCAAAATCCAGGTCCTTGGTCTCTTCGAATTGCGCTTTCTGCTTCTCGCTCAGGATCTCGAACAGGATCGCCTTGATTTCATCGTGCGAGAGCGTCTTGAAATTGAGCCGCACCATCTCGCCGCGCAGTCGGAAAATGGGCGGATTGCCGCTGGAAAGGTGCAGGTCGGATGCTCCCTGTTCCTTCATCATGTTGAATAATGCGTCTATGCGTGCCATGAGATCACTCCCGTTTGTTATTATAGAACTACCGCGGCAATATACTCTTCGGGAGATACTTCACCCGAATTCAAAATCTGCAGCCCCTCTTCTCCTATCCCCCGATAGCCGACTGCGCCCAGATACTCCTCCAGCGCGCTGACATCGGTGCTCTGTTCGAACACCCGCAGGAAATCGTCGTCGAACTTCAGTACGTCCAGCAGGAACCTGCGTTTGCTGAAACCGCTGTGGCCGCAGGAATCGCAGCCGGTCGTGCGGAAAAAAGTCTGCGGCGGTTGCGGAAGGTTCATTACCACCAGCTCTTCGGGCGGCGGGGTGTAGCCGGTGCGGCACTCGGGGCAGAGGATCTGGATTCCCTTGAACGACACCAGGCCGTTGACGAAGACCGGCAGGAAATAGTTCTTCTGCTGGTAAAGCAGCAGCTGGCGCAGCACGTTGCGGGTGCCGCGGATCTCCAGGCCGGCCAGCACCAGCTTGCCCCGCATCGCTGCCCGGCAGGCGGCCGCGAACGGCAGCGCCTCGGTGGCATTCTCGATCACCAGGATATCGGGGGCGTGGTCGAGGGCGGACATGATCACACCGGCGCGCTCGGTTTCCCCCTGGGGCAGCCGGATACGCGGAAAGCGCTTGTTCATCCGGCCCGGACCTTCCCCCAGGATGATCACGATCTTGCCGTTGGTATCCATCTCTTCCAGCCTCAGGTCACTGAAACTGTCGCGCTCCGGGGTGGTGCGCGAGGCGCAGAAGGTGACCCCCAGCCGTGAGCGTGCCAGCTGTGCAAAGCTGCTCTCCTGGTGAGCGGGGAGGTGCAGTTCGGCCAGCCTGGCCGGGACGCTGGCCGCCACGTGCGGCCTGATCGTGACATAGTCGCCGCCATAGCCGGCCATCATAGCAACCTGGAAGGTGATCGGGTGCGAGCGGTAGCTGAATGTCAAAAGGCCGCTGTCGCAGGGGGCGCCGCTCTGGCCGATGCCGGCATTCTTGCGGATCTTCATGCTGATATCCGGGTAGTAGTTGCTGGCCAGGGTTCCGATCGGCCGGGAGACACCGCTGCGCCTGCCGCTTACCGCCACGGAATCCCCCAGCGGCTGCAGCGACAGCGACGAGAGCCGGTTCTGGAGGATAAAGATCAGCAGGTAGTCCAGCAACTTCCCGCCGCCAAGATCCGCGTTGATCGCATCCAGCGCCTTTTCCGCAAAGGCGCCGGAAGAGAATCCGAGGCTGTCCCGGCCGGAACTGCCGTAAAAGCTCTCGATCATCTCGCGGATCTCGCGAATCAGCGCCACCGAGATGTTGACCGTGCAGCCGCTGTGCTGCTCGACCGCCTCGATCGCCAGCTTGTTGAGCGGGTCGGCGATGGCGATGTTCAATTCGCCACCGGCCTTGATCAGCGGGATCAGGTTGAATTTCCTGGCCATGGCGGCCGGGATCAGCTTGACCGCATCCGGGTCGATCATGTCGCTTTTCAGGCGGATGTAGGGCAGGTCGAGCTGGTTGGAGAGCGCCCAGTCGATGTCTTCCTGCGTGACTATCCCCAGGTTGACCAGTGCCTCGCCGAAGCGCGCGCCGGTCCGTTTCTGCTCATCCAGCGCCAGCGAGATATCGGCTTCGCTGATGATCTGCGAAGCGGAAAGAATATCGCCCAGGGAACCCTTCTTGATTTGATCTGCCATGCCGGACCTCCGTTGTTACGGCAATTATGTTCAAAAAAACAATGCCATGGAACATATAGCACCAACCCCCCTCAATCCCCCCTTGTCAGGGGGGAAGCTTTGAAGTCTCCCCTGATAAGGGGAGATTTAGAGGGGTTTGCTGCTAAAGAACAAGTGCTTCAGGGTCTAATCGTTGCGGTCGCTCAGGTTTTCGAAACGGGTGTGCTCGCCGAAGAAGGCCAGCTGCACCGTGCCGAGCGCGCCGTTCCTTTGCTTGCCGATGATTACCTCGGCGTTGCGTTCGTGCCCATGGGTGCAGGAGCCGTCACGCTTGCGGCAGTTGTCGCAGTAGACCGATTCGCGGTAGACGAACATGATCACGTCGGCGTCCTGCTCGATTGCGCCCGATTCGCGCAGGTCGCTCATCATCGGGCGTTTGTCGGCCCGCTTTTCCAGCTCGCGGTTGAGCTGGGAGAGGGCGATCACCGGAACGTGCAGCTCCTTGGCCAGAGCCTTCAGCGAACGGGATATGTCAGAGATCTCCTGCTGGCGCGATTCGGAGTTGGCGCCGCCGCGCATCAGCTGCAGGTAGTCGACGATGATCATGCCGATGTCATGCTCGCTCTTCAGGCGGCGCGCCTTGGAGCGCAGTTCCAGCACCGTGATGGCCGGGGTGTCGTCGATGAAGATCTTGGAGTCGTGCAGGATGCCGGCCGCCCGGGTCAGGCGCGGCCAGTCCGAATCCTGGAAATGGCCGGTGCGCATCTTGCCGAAGTCGATCCGGGCGATCGAGGCGAACAGGCGCATCACCAGCTGCTCCTTGCCCATCTCCAGCGAAAAGACCACCGACGGAACCTTGTTCTTGTTGCGCGGGTCGGCGCTGGCGTATTCGGCGATGTTCAGCGCCAGGGTGGTCTTGCCCATCGAGGGGCGAGCCGCGATGATGATCAGGTCGCCCGGCTGGAAACCGGCCGTCATCAGGTCCAGGTCCACATAGCCGGTGGGGGCGCCGGTGACCAGCTCTTTCTTGGAGTGCAGACTCTGCAGGATCTTGAAGGTGTCCTTGATGATGTCCTTGACCTGCACGTATTGGGGGCGCAACTTGTTCTCGGAAATCTCATAGATCTGCTTCTGGGCCATGTCCAGCAGCTCGTTGACATCCGATTTCTCGTCGTAGCCGCGGGTGGCGATCTCGGTCGCCACGCTGATCAGACGGCGGTTGATCGACTTTTCCTTCACGATCTTGCAGTAGTAGGAGATGTTGGCCGCGGTCGGCACGTAATCGACCAGGGTCACCAGGTAGGAGGCGCCCCCCACCTCCTCCAGTTCGCCCTGTTTGCGGAGCATCGAACTCAGCGTGATCAGGTCGCACGGTTCACGCACGTCGGAGAGCGCCATCATGGCCAGGAAGATCTTGCGGTGGATTTCGCGGTAGAAGTCTTCCGCCACCAGCACTTCCAGTACCCGGTTGATGGCGTCGTTGTCGATCAGGATCCCGCCCAGGATCGACATCTCGGCGTCCAGGTTCTGGGGGGGAAGTTTATGCTGCTCTGTGTTATTCATACGGTTTTTCTATCTCCTGTGTTCAACTGGTACAATTTATACGAATGGTGACGCCATCGGGCCGGTATCAACCACCGCCTGCCAGTGACAGAAATTCCGTCACCGTAACTATCCGGGTCTTGCCGTATTGCTCTAAAACCAGCAGGTCCCGGTCGCCGGAAACAAGATACTCTGCGCCGCCACCGGCCGCCACCGCGAGAAACATATCGTCATGTGGATCGCGGCAGACGCCGGTGACCTGTTCGGCAATCTCTACCGCTTCCACGAAGGGGAGGATTTCCTCATTCAGTATAGAGCGGATTTCCCGTTGGGAAAGCTTGAATTTGGGATACGAAAGCACTTTTCTGAATTCGGCGAAGGTCTCCTTCGACACCAGCGGGATAATGCGGCCGGACTTCCACAGATCGCGCAGCATTCCGCTTTGGCCACCGAAAAGAAGTGCCGATATGAGGGCGTTGGTGTCAAGGACGACCCGCCAGGGCTTTAACTTCTTGCCCATTTCACCGCCTCGCTCACGTCATTCTCGTCGATACCGAGTTTTCGGATTTTATCACGAATTCCATCAAGTGAAGCATCAAGCGGTGTTACCTTGACCGGGGTCAGCACGATGCGGTGGTTCTCCACGACGGCATCAAAAAGGTCTACGCCGGGGAAGTTGCCTACTATCTCCTTGGGCAGGGTCAGCTGGTTTTTCGATGTTTTCTTGGCAAGCATGATTCCTTACCTCCTTACTGTAAGGATAAACGATGTTGCGGCTGGTAACAATCGCAATTTTGCAGAAACTCAACAAGGCCATCAGGCGTTGCGTCTTCACTATCCGAAATGAAACTTGGTGGATTAGTTTTACCGTTCGATTTGATGCTGACTTACAAGAGGATAGTTTTCTGGATAGAGAATGCTGTTTACA